>JAOQII010000030.1 GCA_026134025.1 Candidatus Syntropharchaeum sp. | reverse complement strand
ACCAAATATCGAGTTGTTCATCGTGTATCGGGTTGAAGAGGTGCTGGAGGAATAAGTAGGGTTGGAGGACAGGCTCTGAAAGACGCAAAAACCTCTTTTGATAATTTATTAAAATAAAAAAAGTAGATGTTATATTTTAGGTGCAACTTTCAGACTTTAGATGCAAGTGGTAGATTAGGTGCAAAGCCGCCTGAAGGTAAGACTTATTAAGTATAGATCGCTGTAGATTGATGAGAGATAGCCCGGTAGTGTAGTGGTCAATCATGTGAGGCCCTGGACCTCACGACTGCGGTTCGAATCCGTACCGGGCTATATGCAATGTTACAGGTTCAGATAAGTTCATTGAGGAGATATTGATGGTAAATTTCAGAGTGGTGATCTCGGATCCGGCAGAAGGAAAGGCTTATCAGCTTGAACTGGATGAGGGAACCTCAAAGAGTCTTTTTGGGGTTACAATAGGTGATACGATCGATGGAACAAAGATCGGACTTGATGGATACAGCCTTCTTGTCACAGGCGGAACAGACAGGAATGGATTTCCAATGAGGAGGGATCTTCCAGGGTCATTTAAGAAAAAAGTGCTTCTAACAAGAGGTGTCGGTTACAGAGAGCGTGAAGATGGGAAGCGATACCGAAAGATGATAAGAGGAAACACGATCTCAGAGGCGATAAGCCAGATCAATACCAAAGTTGTATCTTATGGATCGAAACCACTCGTTGAGTGCCTCACACAACCTCAAAGATGATCATCTTACGACCTTCCTCATCCTCAAATAAGAGCGCAAATTCTGAACCTGCAATTCCCAACCTCAGAAGATAGTTTGATCCTGGCTTTCGCTCAAACTCCGTTACAATCAGGGTCATCCCCATGACCTTGAGTGTGTTCTGTCCACTCCTCTTCAATATCGCTTGCACGTGGTTATCTCTGCATTCAAATAAAGCAGGTTTGTGCTCATGGCCACAGATGATCAGGTAATCATCATCCCCAAAGATCATCGAGGTATAGATAAAAGCGCTCTCTGGCGTGTAATGATAACCTGTGTAATCGAAGTACTCAGCATTTATGGTTGATATGCGCTGCCATGACCGTTCATGCAGCCATTGTTCCAGCCTCGATGCGCCTGGGGGTGTTATAAGAAGTGGATCAAGGGGACCTCCATGAACAAATAGAATCCTATCTTTCGCCTCGATATAGTAGGGTAAAAAACGATTTAGATACGCGATAGCTCTTTCATCCATTCTTAGCTTCTCATGGATCTCTTTACACTTTTTATCACTACCTGAGACTTCGTATCGGTAGAGAAACGCCTCATCGTGATTGCCACGAATCGAAACAACTTTGAACTCCTCACCAAGCGAGATCAGCCGATCTATAACCTCTTTCGGGTGATAACCTCGCTCAACTACATCTCCAAGGTTAAATATCCGATCAACCTTCCCGTAACGGGATACAAACTCATCGGAACTGATGACCTTCAGGATACGCTCAAGTGCGTTGAAATCTGCATGGATATCTGATATTAGGAGATCGCTCACGTTATAACCTCAGCAAGCCTCCCCAGCTCTGATGCAGCTCTTATCTCCTTTGCGATCCGTCTGCCTGTTGATAATCCTGGCTCGATGAAATCTGCATAGGGCGATCCCGAGATGAAGAGGTTTGTGCCTGCAACGATCCTTGCCGAGACCTCAAATACCACAAACTCAAGATCGGGTGTGCAGATCGTCTCAAGACAGAAAGGACCGATCACACCGCCAAAAAGCCTGAGAGATTCCTCAACAACCTGCTCTCCCATCTCAAAGACCTTTGGTAGGAGTGATTCCCGAAGAACAAGTGGCAGGTTTCCTGTAACGACGAATGACGGATCTATTCCCACTCTGGCAAGTTCATTTATCGAACCAAGCCTGTAAATCTCATCGATATTCGACTCAACCCTCCGATCGATTCCAAGAACCTCAAGCGTGCCCTTACTCAACGCATAACCATCCTCCTTGATCGGCGAGTAGAAGTAGTGGATGTAGTACCTCGTACCCAGCACAAACTCCTGGATCGTGAATTCCTGTGTTTTGTCAACCCTCGCTTCAATCTCCTCTCGATTCCTTGCGATAAAGAAGCTTGCTCCGCCCTTTGCACCGTGATATTTTACGATAACGGCTCTGTCAACCTCATCCAGATCAAGTTCTGCGGGCAACACAAGCCCCGCCCCCTCAAGCCACGTACGTTCCTTGTTTCTATCAGACTCCCACTCAAGCACCCTTCTGTTGCCGAAAGTCGGAACCTGGAGTTCTCTGAACCTATCAGCCCCCATATACTCGACAAATGAACCATGTGGTATCACGATGGCATCCTGACGGAGAAGTTCGTCTTTTTGTGCTTCAATCTCGAGGTAATCATCCAGAATCATGAACTCATCGGGTTTTGCACGTGGGAAAGCATCATAGAACTTTGGCGGCTTCTTTAAAGCGATTCCAAGCGTTTTGAAACCCTCTTTTCTCGCACCATCGAAAATCTGGAGGCTGGAGTGGGAGCAGACCGTTGTAACAGTCGGCTCAGCATACCGCTTCAGGATATCTTCTATCATGTTACGATTCTTTCAGTCTGGTCGGTCTCGATTGCACGTTTAATCTCCATCGCCACACGTCTACCTGTGCTCAGATTCTTTCTCCAGAGCATGTTTCCGTAAGGGTGACCCACAGAGGCATGAACATTCGTTCCACCCCCAATCCTTGGTGCGACATCATAGATATAGAAGTTGAGATCTTTATCAACGCATGTCTGGAGGCAGAAAGGACCTATTATTCCCGGGTCATAGTATTCCTGCGTTGCCCTTACAAATTTCTCTCCAAGCTCAAAAGCCTTCTCAAGAAGCGATTCTCGCAAGGTACAGGCGTTGTGACCGCAGACCGTGTATTCAGGTGTGATCTGTGATTCGTTGAGTGTCATCTGCTGGGGTGCAGGGAGTCTCACATGGCCATCAAGACTCGTCTCAAATCGCCAGTCGATCCCGATCAGTTCGAGAGGTTCCATCTCGCTTTCAAGTGGCGAATAGAAGAAATCGAGGTTGAAAACCGGTCCTATGATGTATCGCTCAATCCTTGCGTCCTTTAAATCTTCTGCTGTAATGATGCCCATCTTTATGAGGGATTTTGAGGTTTCGTGGTACTCTTTTGGAGATGCAGCTGTAAAAAAACCTCTTTCAAGCTTTTTAACCGCATGATGGAGCTTAACAATTACAAGTTCGTCTATATCATCAGGATCGTCAATTTTTTCAGGATACGGAAGTCCAGCTCTCTCAAGAAGCCAATAGTAACTCTCTTTCTCACTCCGCTCCTCGCTTCTGAGCATGTTGCGGCTACCAACAAGTGGGATCCTGAACTCATCCTCGACCTCTTCCATCGTGCAGTAGGATGTGAATGATCGATTCGGGACAAACAGGATATTTTTCTCGCGAAGCTTCTGCTGGTTCTCCTCAAGGATTATCTCATTAAAGCGATCGAGCACGAGTGATTCATCGACAACGCCTCTTATGAGCTTTCCGTTGGTGTCACGTTGCGCTTTAAAGTACCGCGTGTATGTCGCATCCCGTCCTTTCTGGCAGACGGCATACGTTCTCAAACCCTCCTCAACCGCACCATCGCAGACATCGAGGGCAGAATGGGAAGCAAGCACACCGATCATCGCTTCCTTGAGGTTGTAAGTTTCAAGAATCTCGTATATCTCAGATCGTGATATCATGATTTAATCTACCGATACCACTCATAAATTCTTTTCGTTAAAGCGAGAAAATAAAAAAAGAAAGGAAATCTGGATTATGGATTCTTACATCTTTATGATTTTGAAGTCAAGCATCCTTTTCAGCGTTTTCTGGACGTCTGCTTCAATAACATCACGTGGAGCGTCATACTCGGCGTAAATCTTATCAACGATATCCTCAACCGTGTTGTTACCGTCACAGAGCATCGCTATACGACTTGCAACCTCATTCGCCTCAAATATCTTGGTTGAGTTGTAGTCCACGATCATCATTCCCAGTTCAGCCGATCTGGTAATGTATGATGATTTTTCTTCCAGCTTGACAGATTTTTTTAGCTTTGGGTTTCCCATCTATATCACCTACCTCACAATCCACCCGCACCATCCATGATAGAACTTAAGCTCTGCCACTCTTCGATCTTTGGTTCAACATACGGTTTCTTCGCACCTTCAGCCATTTTCAACCACTTCCATATCAATGAGATAGTCTACACCTCTCTACACTATTTTAAATACCTTTCGGTTATTCTTCACAAGACGTTTTCCTTCTGATTCAACCTCTCTCAGAACTTCCTTCACAGGAACTCCAACCTCCCCTGCGATTCTCCTGCAATCCTCAAACTCAGGTGAGACGTTAATGACCTCCCCCCTGAGATCTTCTGCGATCTTGACGTTTGCTTCAAACTTTCTGCCGTCAATATCAATCTCAACTGTTCTTACGTGTCGATCGAGGATCAGCCTATGCCTCACAGGCATTACCCGAATTCCGAGCGTCCCTGTCAGCTTCATCATTGCTCTCGCAATTATTTCCGTCTTATCAGCATCTGCGATGACCTGTATGATCTGCCCTGGTCTCCCCTTCTTCATCACAACCGGAATGATCGAAACATCAAGCGCACCGTTTTCAAGCAATGAGTCGATGAGATCGCCAAGAATCTCGCCCGTTACATCATCGACATTCGTCTCAAGCACCTCGACCGCATCATCATAGATGAGCCTGCCATCCTCAAGGTCACATACCACAGCCCGAAGCACATTTGCAATGGCAAGATCCTTCGAACCTGCGCCATACCCGATCCGTTCGATCCTGGTGGAGGGGAAATATTCGAAACTCCGAGATACGAACTCACTCAAAATCGCAGCCCCTGTAGGGGTAAGAAGCTCCCCCTCAATCGGACCCCCAGACCATCTCAAACGTGATGATTTCAAAATCTCAAAGGTTGCAGGTGCTGGAACCGGCAGAATCCCATGATCACGGTGCTCGACGAATCCGCCCCCAACTGAGATGTTTGTCGAGAAAACCTCAAGTTCGAGATCGAGGATGGCTGTCACCGAACCCACAACATCTGCGATCGCATCGAGCTGCCCCACTTCATGAAAGATCAGATCCTCCTTGGCCACACCATGAACCTTCGACTCAGCATCTGCGATACGCTCAAATATCGATAATACATGTGTTAAAACACCACTATCAAGATCTCCATCCTCGATCAACGATACAAGCTCAGGATAATTTCTCCTACCATGATCTTTCGCCTCAATGATCACTCGCTTTGCAGCGATACCCTGGCGCTTAAGATCAGAGACCCTGATCCTGACCGTATCACCGCAGACAGATCCGACCGCATCATTGATCTTCTCAAGATCGGCTCCAAGATCGATCAAAGACGCAAGGATCATATCGCCCGCTGCACCTGAGAAAGGATCGAAGAGGAGACATTTCATCTCCTCGCCCCCTCTTTCAACCGCTTAGGTCTGTATGGATAGCGCATAATCTTCCCGCATTCGAGACACGTCGTTGTTATATAGCCCCTTCTTCGCTGAATTCTCACTCTTGCATTTCTTCCCGGGATCAGGAGAGTGGAACAGCCCTTACACATACTGCGCTTGAGATCACTTGGGATTCTTACACGATGTCGCATCCCAATTCTTTTTGCAAGCTGCAGGTATCTCCTACTTTTAGGCGGATACGCCCTGGCAAGCTCAAAGAGGCGGATAATCCGTTCTCTGGCGATCTCTCTAATATGTGCTTTTCTAATCCTTCGCTTTTGTCTTGATCCCAAATACTCACCTTTTTATAGAACGAGATAGATCTTCATCCTTGATGATAGGAATCTCAACATTCCCCTATATAAGAATGAGCCTGCATGATGCCTTAAGTCAGATAGAACCGTTGACGCCGCTGGTTGAGGTTCTATCAGAGAGCAGGCACGACATACTCCGCTATGGTGAGGTCTTATCAAGCTTCAATCTCAAATACACGATCCATGCCCCTATAACCGATATGAACTTCTCGAGCATCCATGCCCCGTTGAGGCGAGCTGCCCTGAGCGTGCTTGAGGATGTGGTCAAATGTGGGATCGAGGTGGGAGCAGAGACTTTTGTCGCACATCCTGGATACATTGGCTGGAGTGATGATTACGAGTTTGCAAAGATTGCTATGAGAGGATCGCTTGTAGAGATATCCAGACTCGCGAAGGAGTACGGCGTCCTTATCACGATTGAAAATCAGCCAAATTCCGATTATCTCCTCTTCAAAACCCCAGATGTGCTATCTGAGCTTGATGGTCTCGGGTTTACGCTCGATGTAGGACATGCGAATACTGCTGGTGTGCTCGATGAGTTTCTAACGTGTGATATAAATCATATCCATCTTCATGACAATAACGGTGGGACCGATGAACATCTTGCAATTGGAGAAGGTACAATAGACTTTAAAGAAGTTGCAAGAGCTACAAAAGATGATGGGATCACGAAGATCCTTGAGCTTAGAAGAGAAGATGATATTGAACCAAGTCTCAACCGCTTGAGAGAGCTTTACGGGGAGTAGACCTTGGTGAAGGCACGTGCTATATCAGGGGGAAAGGCAGAAGGTGAGGTTATAATCACCCGCGATGCGATCTCGTTCTTGGGGAGTGTCGATCCAGCAACAGGTACCGTCGTTGAAGAGGGGCATGAACTGTATGGTAAAAAGATAAGCGGTCGGGTGCTCGTATTTCCAGAAGGAAAGGGCTCTACCGTGGGATCGTATGTGATCTATCAGCTTAAAAAACGAGGTCTTGCGCCTGTTGCGATGATAACCCAGCGCTCAGAGCCGATCGTTGCACTCGGTGCGATCATATCGGGGATACCGCACGTAGATGAACCTTCGATCGATGTCTTTGAGCTTTTGAAGGACGGAGATTGGGTCCTCGTTGATGGTGATAGAGGTTTGATTGAAGTCATAGAGCATTAAGCAATGAATAATGATCCATTTAGGTTGGTCGTTAAGAAACAGCAAACATGCCATTCATCAAAATTATATTACTCATCTATCCATGACACGGAGGGCGATTTGTCGGTAGCCATCCTTGTGGTTTGACGAGATTTAGTGTAGAATAGTATACTCAAACTGAACCAGACACTGCGATTTACCACCATAAGATTTATAAGTCCCTCATAATTATAGATTCCATGCTACTGTGACACACACTAACACAGAAGGTGATTTTAGATGTCTGAGATCGGAAAGATGGTAAGAATTGAACGGATAATGGATCGTGAGAGCAGAAATCTTGTTGTGATCCCGATGGATCATGGTATCTCGATCGGTCCTGCCAGAGGCATTGTCAATATGGTAGATACGATAAACAGAGTCGCAGAAGGCGGCGCAAACGCGGTCCTCCAGCACAAAGGTATGGTTAAACACGGACACAGAGGATATGGAAGAGATATAGGGCTTATCATTCATGTGAGTGCCTCGACATCCCTTGCCCCGGATCCAAACGAGAAGGTGACGGTATGTGAGGTTGAGGAGGCGATAAAGCTTGGTGCGGACGCTGTGAGCATTCACGTCAATATCGGATCAGAGACCGAGTCAGAGCAGCTTGTTCAACTTGGATACTTTTCAGAGCGGTGCGATTACTGGGGGATACCACTTCTTGCGATGATGTATCCTCGTGGGAAAGATATCAAGAACCCGCACGATTCTGTCGTGGTGGCACATGCATCCAGGGTAGGCGCAGAACTCGGGGCTGATATAATCAAGACGAACTACACGGGCGATCCCGACTCCTTCAAGGACGTTGTCAAGGGCTGTCCCATACCTGTTATCATCGCAGGAGGTCCCAAGGTTGAGACTGACTTTGATCTTTTAGAGATGATCGAGGGTGCAATGGAGGCCGGGGCAAGGGGTGTTGCGATCGGGAGAAACGTCTTCCAGCACGATGATCCGACACTGATCACACGCGCGATCTGCATGATCGTACATGAGGGTAGAAGCGCAAAAGAAGCAAACGAGATGCTCATGTAGGCAAAGATGTAAGTAGATGAAAGATGAATTAAACCTCATGGATCGGAATCTGTTGAGCATAGCGATCGTTGTGGTGTTGTTTCTTCTCTTTGCAGGGCTTCTTGCGGTATCTGGCGGTATCAAAGAGGAATCACACCTCTGGATCAGGAATATCGATATTATGGCAGATGCGGTCGATGAGAGTGAGGTAAACATCACAGCGATAATCGTGGTTGAGCATGAGGGGGACGCGGCGAGTGATGTTGAGCTTCTCGCCAAGCTATATGATGGGGAGACCGGGTTGTTACTCAAGGAGAACTCTGCGCCCGTTGGCACGATCGAGTACCAGCGTTACATGGATGCTAAGGGTGTGATGCAGGAGAAGAAGGTGATTGTTATAGAGAAGGGTAAGGGATCAGTTGAGACAAGGCTACCGTTTACAGTCCCGCGCGAGGGATCGTATCGGGTGAGTGTTGAGCTATTTGAGGGTGATAAATTTGTTACGAGCCGGGAAGCCAGGATTTCAGGGCTATCCTCACTTGAGGTAAAGGGCGACGTTGCACTTAAGATAAGGGATGTTGACTTTGCTGTAAACGGCAGTACCGGTGATCACACACTGATTGATGCCACTGCATACATCGAGAATCTCAAATCGAAGGATACGCCCCCACTCAGGATGCTCATAAAGGCAGAGGATGCGGAGACAGGGCTTCTTGTGGATAAGATCGAGGTTGATATTGGCACACTCACCGGAAGCGGGACATCGGTGAGATCTGCAAGACTCAAACTTTTGAGTGAACGGGACCATCTGATTGATCTCACAATATGGAATGGCGATAAAATCGTTGCAGAGGGCTATGGAATGGTGGCTTTGAGTCCGTTTGGCAATAGAACCGAGTTTATACCTGTTACAGGCACGGTTGTTGAGAAAGAGCCCGAGATCAAGGTGGAAGATTTTATAGCACCGAGACCTGTACCAACACCAGACGTAGAAATGATACCTTACGGGATGGATGGTATGGCACCACGCGCTCCGGGATTTGGCTTAGCAGGCGTGATCTTTGCACTATTGATCGCTCTACTGATGAGGAGGGATAAGCATGGCAGATAATCTTCACAGGATCTTGAAGTTCGCAACCGCAGGCATACTCATCCTGCTTCTTCTGATCGCAACACTCACATTCTATTTCAGCGTGCTTGATGTAATAACAAGGCTCTTTGACTACAGGTACAGCTCGATTGTTGAGGCTGGATTTGCACTATCAGTTATTGCAGTATCGTGGATACTCTTAAAACAGATTGTGAGGATGGAGGAATGATCAGTTATGTCAGGAAAGAAAGAGGTATGGATAAAAGCAGATGAAGGGGCGTGGGAAGTAGATAAAAAGCCCAGAATCACAACTGCACTTGAATCAGGGGTTGACTGTGTCCTTGTAGAGGAGAGTGATGTTGAGAAGGTGCGTGAACTTGGAAAGATAAGGGTTGCAGCCTTTGGTGACAGTCCTCACGCTGATGTGATCGTTGTTGGGAGAAAAGGAGAAGGTGACGGCACCATAGAGCTTCCAGAAGATCTATCAGCGTCAAAAGATCTTGATACACTCAGAGAACTTTCAAAGGAGAAGTACACCACTGCATCTTTTGTTATAATCAGGAACAAGGATTATGAACGGCTTGCAGCCGAGCTTGCAAAGGCTTCTGATTACCTGATCGTGATTGGGACAGACTGGAAGGTAATCCCTCTTGAGAACCTCATCGCGGAGCTTCAGGACTATGATTGCAGGATCATCGCAGGGGTGAAGGATGCTAAAGAGGCTAAACTTGCTCTTGAGACGCTTGAGCACGGTGCAGATGGGATACTTCTTGATGCCGATGACCCGTCCGAGGTTAAAAAAGTTATGAGTGTGGTGGAGGAGGTGGGCAGAGAGCGTCTACCACTTCTTGCTGCAAAGGTCATCAATGTGAAGCAGCTTGGGATGGGGGATCGTGTCTGTGTCGACACGTGCAGCATGATGAAACTTGGAGAGGGGATGTTAATTGGCTCTGCTGCTGATGCATTCTTTCTGGTTCATGCAGAGACTGAAGAGAGCCCGTATGTTGCATCACGCCCTTTCAGGGTGAACGCAGGAGCGGTACATGCCTATGTGCTTGTAGGCGAGAAGACCCGCTATCTTGCAGAACTCCAGTCAGGTGATGATGTGATGGTGGTTGATCGTGATGGCGGGACAAAGAATGCAATTGTTGGGCGCGTCAAGATTGAGAAGCGTCCGTTGATATTGATCGAGGCGGAGGTCGGGAAGCGGCGGTTGAATACGATCCTCCAGAACGCAGAGACGATAAAACTCGTTGCACCTGACGGCACACCGATCTCAGTTGCGGATATCAAGGTTGGAGATGAGGTGCTTGTACACCTTGAAGAGAGTGGAAGACACTTCGGGATGAAGATCGAGGAGACAATAATTGAGAAATGAAGTCGTACATCGAGTGTGTTCCCTGTTTTCTCGATCAGGCTGTAAGGTGTGCACAGATCGTTACAACGGATGACCATCTCAGAGAAGAAATCATAAAAAGGGTGCTTCTTAAGCTATCAGAGGTCGGGACCACACGATCACCTCCTGAGGTTGCCCCTTTGATCTACCGTGTGATCGAGGATCTCACAGGATGCGATGATCCTTACATCGAACTCAAGCGAAGATCAAACAGGATCGCAAAGAAGATGTATCCAAAGTTCAAGCGAATCGTTGAAGGTGGAGACAACCAGCTTGAAGCAGCCACCAGGCTTGCAATAGCAGGGAATATCATCGATTTTGGGGCTGCTTCGAGCTTTGATGTTAACGGGACGATCAAAAGGGTAATGGAAGCGGATTTTAAGGATGGTGAGCTCGAACGATTTCTCGAGAAGCTTGAATCATCAAAGAAAGTGCTATATATCGCAGATAACGCAGGTGAGATCTTCTTCGATCGATTGCTTGTAGAGGAACTTTCAAAGCTTGATGGGATCGAACTTAAGTTTGCTGTGAAAGAACGCCCGATCCTGAATGATGCGATGCTTGAAGACGCCGAGTTTGCAGGAATGGATGCGTTTGCAGAGGTTATAACAACCGGTGCTGGAAGTCCAGGGGAGGGGCTGAGATACTGCTCTGATGCATTTGTAGATGAGTTCAGATCCTCTGATCTTGTGATCAGCAAGGGTCAGGGAAACTTTGAGTCAATCGCAGGACATATCCATGATGAGCATGTATTCTTCCTCTTCGTTGTCAAGTGTTCTGTTATAGCGAGGGTTACAGGGAAAGATGTGGGGAGTGTTGTTTTTAAGAGTTTCGGGGTTGAAGAGTAATTTTAAGTAGTTGACGGTGGTAGAGAGAAATTGGGTGTATTATGGCGACTACTGTAAAGCAGATGGATTTGTTGGGCGGGGAGGCTTATCCTTCCTACGAGGAGATTATAGAGGCGTGCACAAAAGAGTTTGCAAACTATGTTCTTCCAAAAGGAGACACGATATTCGGGTTTTGGATGCAGACATTAGCCGACTTAGAGCTTTTGGATTTAGAGCTGCAAGGCTTAGCAGAAGATTACACCATTGATCCTGTTAAGAGAAAGGTAAAACTCGATGGTGATGAAGATTTTATAAGATCGAGAATTGCGCATCTTGAGAGAGTAAAAGGAGAACCAACTTTATACTCGCAGGTCGTGGATATGTTTGGGGATACCAATGCCTATGCCTTTCACAATCTCTATCCATATAAGGGTAAGTTTTATCCAAGGGTTGTAAGAACATTGATCAACGCCTTCAAATTAAACAGCGATTCACTCCTCCTCGATCCTTTTAATGGATCAGGAACTGCTACACATGAAGCTTCACTTATGGGGGGTATAAAATATGAATCTAAAAGATAAGCTCATAAAATTATTTGAAGAAAATAATATCAAAGTTGAGAAATTAAAAGGAAGACAAAGAACCTTATATAAGGTTAATGGAAATTTGTTGTATATTACATTTAAAGAAAGAGTTGGCGAGGAAGCGGAAAGTGAAAATTACTATCTACAAGTAAACAAAAGATTAGTTCAAGAATCGTTAGCAAAACAGGAAAGTTTAACCATATTTATCATATGCGGTTCACTCTCACAGATTCTTACAATTGATGGGAAAGACTTTTTAGAACTGACCAGAAAAACAAAAGTATATCCAGATAGAAATATAAAGTTCAATGTTTTGGTAAGCAAAAGAAAAGTTGATTTTCGGATAAGATTTACTGAATTAGGCATTATAGAAGCAAATAAATATATCAATGCATTTGACAAGTGCTCATTGACTGATAAAGTAGCAAGTGTTATTGAGAAAATTCAGGAAGACACCAAATATGAGACAGTATCCGCCGAAAAGAAAATTGAAATTCCTCAAATAAGGATAATTCGCAAAGAAAAAACTATATTTGATGAAGCGCTGGTAAGAGAGCTTTTGAGTTCTGGAGAAGGTGATAAGCTTGAGAAATTTATTTTAAGCCTATTTGAATTTTGGGGATTTGAGATAGATAAAGAAATAAGTGGTCAAAATGGAGAACTTGATGTAATTTGTGTATCACCCATTTGCATTGGTATTGAGTGTCGTTCAACAAAGGGAAATGTGGGAGTTAATATTATTGACGAATTGAATAGGCATATTAGACGATACGAGAATAAGAGTGGGTTGTCAAATTTCATTGGGCTAATTGTATGCGATAATCCTACTTTACAATTGATTGAGGATTTAAAAACCGAAAAAAGATTTTTTATAAGTAGTGAGACAATTATTACTTTAATGCGATTTACTTTTAACTATCCACTATCTCCAATAGAATTCCAATATTTCTTTAGAGAGTATGGAGATATAAAAACAAATGTAGAGAACTACTTAAAACAAAAGTTAGAAAAACTCAATATGAGAGAAGCTATTATTTCTATTTTTACGAATATTGGTGAGATGTTGAGTTATGCTGATATTAAAGCCAATCTGAAAGTAAGAGGTTTCAAAATAACTGATGGCGAATTGAAAGAGTCTTTAATTGAACTATCCTCACCGCTAATAAATTGGTTGGAAAAAAGAGATAATCAGTATAAATTAATTTTTTCAGAGAGATTTTGGGAGAATCAACAACAAAAATCAATGGAGGTGCTAAGATGGCTGAAATAGAAACTATAGAAACAAAAACCATAGAAGCTATGGGAATTAGATGTCCTGTCTGCGGTTCTTATGATTATCTTTCTTATAAAGAGCTATACGATGACGAGTGGATAAGTTTAAAATGTCAGTGTTTGGCATGTAAGGCTTTATTCCAAATAAATTACAAAGCTGTGTGTATTGACGAATTAAAGGAACCTATAAAACTATAATGACTGTTATCTCTTATTATCAACATAGTCAAGGTGGTAAAGGTAAATATATAGAAAAGAAAATATCTTCTGTTATGGAAACTTGCTCAATGAATATTAAAATTAGTGAGTTACCAATGTGGCTGGAATACCCAAAGTTACATAGAAAGAAAGGCATATTTACTCAAACAGGATTAAGTTCTAAAGATAAAAGCATATTACGAAACATAGAATGGGATTGGTTAGGTAAAGAAGATGAAACTACGGATGTAGGCAATTATCTTCCTGGTGAAGGTAATTTAATTTTGGTTGAATTAAAGAACAGGGTTGATACAGGAGGGACTGCTGGAAGGAGAGAAATCTGGACAAAGAAGTTTAAGACGATTTTATCATATTTATCCAACGGAGCGAAGTTATATCGAAAAGAAAAGGATGAATATTCTATATCCCAACTATTAAGTGCTTTTAACATCGGTAAACTGGAACTATACATTGGGATACTCTTCAATGTTGAAGGAACTCCAGCCACAAAGGAAGGGGATAGAGAAAAAGGATTTTATTCGTCTAATGTGGAGGGGTACATCGATTTAAGAAATTTTGCAGAATCTAATCTAAATATACAGATTAAGAGCGAAGATTCAGATAATTTGAGATTGGACTTGGAATTGATAGAAGAGAATATACAGATAGAAATAGGAGCAATTTACGGAAACGAGATACTAAATGCATTATTTAGGCAAGATTATTCGGTAAGCGATTTATTATTCCTCAGATATGATGATATATGGCTATCGCAGTTGCTGTCCATCGATGAGAGAGCATTTTTGCTTAAATATGACAAAAACTGTATGACGATCTTTATGGATTTATTGAAAAGAGATAGGGATTTGAGGGCAAAATATGATCGTCTTATTAACTCAGAATGTGAAAAAAGCAGATTAGATGAGATTGTAGAGTGTTTATTCGATAAATATGGGGATTTGTTTGAGGATAGCTTAATTTCTTCTGGTAAAGATGAAGACGAGTATTTAGGAGATGTTATTCAAGTTTTATGTGCTTCTGAGGCGTGATTTATGTTTGAGAATACTACATTTACAAGAGGGGAGAAGTCTAAACCATGATTGACCTTCATACACACACGCTACTTAGTGATGGTGAGCTTGTACCGAGCGAACACTTCAGACGTGCGCTTGTTAAAGGCTATACGGTAATCGGGATCGCGGATCATGTTGATTTCTCAAATATCGAGTATGTGATCGATGCGGGACTTAAGGCAAAGCGTGAGAACGGATGGGAGATTGAGGTTGTAGCTGGCGTTGAGCTGACGCACATCCCACCTCAAAAGATCGGAAAGATCGCATCAATGGCGAAACGCCTGGGTGCAGAGATCGTTGTTGCTCACGGTGAAACCCTTGCAGAGCCTGTCGCTGAGGGT
Source organism: Candidatus Syntropharchaeum sp. (assembly GCA_026134025.1). Classification (GTDB taxonomy): domain Archaea; phylum Halobacteriota; class Syntropharchaeia; order Syntropharchaeales; family Syntropharchaeaceae; genus Syntropharchaeum. The sequence continues at coordinate 1,423 of JAOQII010000030.1, read as the reverse complement.
ACGAATCATGCATCCATTTTGTCAGAGGATGTTGACATACTCGCTCATCCTGGTTTGATTGCGAGAGAGGATGTTGAACTTGCAAAAGATAGGGGAATCCTTCTTGAGGTCTCAGCCAGATGTGGGCATAACATCGCAAATGGGCACGTTGTGAGGCTTGCAGAAGAGGTTGGGGCAGAGCTGGTTTTAAATACGGATGCACATGCACCTGAGGATATGATCGATGATCTGTTTGCCAGGAGGATCTTGATGGGTGCTGGTTTGAGTGAGGAGAGGGCTGAGAAGGTTTTGAGAGGAGATTGGGCGTTGAAAGAAATAATCAAAGATATTTGAATGATTAAACTGGTAACGATATCGAGGACAGTAGAATCCCAAAAGACAAAATCCTAAATTCCCATACTTTTAGGCACCATGATACCAAACCTCTCAAAAATCTTCCTTTGCTGCTTGGTTAATTCCTGAACAATAATCTCATCCTCATACACCTTACACTTCAGATTCCTTAAGGTGAGCAGAACCTCCTCCACAGTGTAGTCTCTCCCCAATTCTCTCTTCAGCAGTGAATAAACAACAAGCGAAGCGAACTGCAGAAACAGGTAACCCCTCAGCGTCTCTTCCTTATGCACTCTCAGAGGAAGCAGGTTCAGATCATCCTTCGAAAAGCCAAACAGCTTTTCTGCAATCTGTCTTGTGTAATACAAAGATATTACATTCTCTCTATCCAGTTCAGAAGAGGAAATGAGAATCATTATCCCCTTCTTCATCAAAATGTATTCCATCTTCTCTTCTTCATCCTCTTCAATCTCATCCATTACCTTAAGCAGAGTTCTTCTCATCTCTCTTCCCTTTCTTTCAGGATCAAGTACAACATAAGCATAGACTCTTTTACCAAATAACTCAACTTCTCTTTGCTTTACAAACAGTACTCTTCTCCCATACCTTACAGCATTCCTGTAACCCTCTAACTCCCTGGATTCCTCAACAATAAGCCTCTTGTACAGCTTCCTTAAAGAGGGTAGCCTTATCAGGAACTGTATTTCCTCATTGTAAAGCTCCTTTATATTCTCTTCAGAGAAGAATCCTGCATCAAGAATGAGAAAGTATCTTGATACACCATACTTCTTTAACTCCTCCACAGTTGCCTTGAGGGTTGACACATCAACAATATTACCTGCAATATACCTGAAAAACAAAGGAAGTGATGTACTCCTGTCAATAACAAGCAACAACTTGATTTGTTTGTCTATTTCCTCGTTATGCCATCCCCATGCTGATCTTGGGATATTTATCTGGTTTGGAAGAGCAGTTGTATCAATTACTATTCCTTCTGAGGGTGTTATCTGTCTGATGTATTCTTTGAAGAATTCCCTCTGAATGCTTTCATCACCAATCTCCTCAAGAAATTCACTTATTCTTTGTGAAC
>JAOQII010000003.1 GCA_026134025.1 Candidatus Syntropharchaeum sp. | reverse complement strand
AAACAGGGTGAGAGAGGGGGATTGAGGAGGGAATTCTGTGTCAGTGGCACTTATTATTCATAGGGGAGTCTGGTTTAAGCTTTGACCGGTGGGGGGAAGGGGTAAATCAAAGTGCTCTTATTTTTATTCGCAATCCTTATATTCATTTACATTATTTATGGTAAATTATGAGAGCGATCATTATTGGTGGTGGACCATCTGGCAAATTTGGTGCAACTGCACTCAAGATGATGGGTAGTGAGCCTGTTGTCATTGAGAAGGGTTTTCTTGGTGGTGAATGTGCGAATAAGCGTTGTATAATCGAAATATCTCTGGCAGAGTATGCGATCTCACTCGATGTTGCAGAAGCGATGGGGCTTGAGCCATCTTCAACATCCTTCGAAGATGTTATGAAAGATCTCAGGGATTTTAGAGAAATGATGCGGCAATTTTTTGCTATGCAGGCTAAAACAAGCGGTATGGAGGAGATAAGAGGTGAAGCCAGACTGATCGATTCAAAGACCGTTGAGGTGGACGGCGAGACAATTAAAGGTGATGTTATTGTTATCGCGACCGGATCCCGACCATTTTTACCGGATATAGCAGGCATTGATCTGAAGGGTGTTATCACCTACCAGAATATAATCGATATGAGAGAGCTTCCAGAAGAATTTGTCATCGTTGGCGGTGGTGCAGTTGGCGCCTCGTATGCCTATTCTTTCAATCGATTCGGCTCAAAGGTCACGGTTCTCGAGGGGCTGACTTTCTTGAGTCAAGAGGACCATGATCTGAGAAGTTATGCAATGGAGCAGCTTGAGAATCGTGGTATAAATATCGTTGAAGGTGCGATGGTACAGGAAGTCAAAGGAAACTCGAAGGTCGAATCGGTTATCGCAGAGGTTAACGGTGAAAAGAAGGAGTTCTCGGCGGATTGTATCCTCTTTGCAACAGGGCTTATCCCGAACTCTGAGATTGCAAAGGATATCGGGGTTAAGATCGGAGAAAGAAATGAGATTGTGGTGGACGAAAGGATGCGGACTTCAGTTGATGGCGTCTATGCGGTCGGTGATGTTACAGGTCCACCATTTTTGACCCCTGTTGCAAGGCGCGAGGGATGGGTCGCGGCGTCTAATATAATGGGAAATGATCTTAAAATTGATTATAGCCTCATCCCGCACTTTACAGCTCTCTTTATGGACTTTGCATCGGTTGGGCTCACAGAAGAAGAGGCAGTGAAGAAATATGGTAAGGATAATGTTGCAGTCCTGATGATGCCACCTGTTGCACCTTATCCGCTAGGGAATCGAAGTATCTGGCTTGCAAAGCACGATCCAAAGCTTACAGGGATGTTAAAGCTACTTGTTGAGCGAAAGAGCAGGAAGCTCGTCGGTGCACACATGGCAAGCTACAGCGGAAAGAATGCGCTACACTATCTTGCTGCATTGATGAAGAAAGGATTCACTATTGATGAGCTTGCTGAGGTCATTGAGGTCTATCCTGACAATGATCTGTTCCCTGTGATGGCAAAGCAAATGCTTGGGATGGTTTGAGGTCGAGTAATTATGTCAAAAAGAATTGTGATAATCGGGGGTGGTGATGCAGGAACTTATACACTGGAAGCGATCATGAAAAGAAAGGGGGATGTGGCGATAACTCTTCTAAAGAAGGACAGATATGGTTCTGTATCTATCTGCGGACTGCCTTTTGCTTTGCAGGGGATTTATCCGCTAAAAGATATTGAGCTACAGGGGCCAGAATTCTTTCAGAGCAGGGGCATCGACTATCGAATCTTAACCGAGGTCACAGAAATTAATTTAGAAGCGAATAGTGTGACGATTCAGACAGGAGAGGAGTTAGAATACGATTACCTTGTGATAGCAACAGGAAGCAGACCGTTTATCCCATCAATTCCGGGTGTGGAGCTTGAGGGAGTTTATACGGTAAAAGATATGGAGGACGGCGAGAGGATTGAGGTCGCTATGAATGATCCAGGTGTGAAAAATGCTGTTGTTATCGGTGCTGGAACAATCGCGCTTCAGGTTGCAGTTGCATTCTCTAAAAATAATATTAAGACCACGGTTACAAAACCCCGCCCTCTGATCCTTCGTTCAATGTTGGATCCTGATATCGCCTCAAAAGTTCAGAAAAAACTTGAAGAGCTGGAAATAAGGTTTATACTTGGAAAGGAGACGGTAGCTATAAAGGGCGATGGAGATGTTAAGTCAGTTTTGATAGGGGATACTGAGGTTCCTGCTGATATAGTGGTGGCATGCGCGGGAATGCGCCCGAATGTTGATCTTGCGAAAGAAGCTGGGATAGAGATAGGTGAGAGTGGAGGGATCGCGACAGATCCATTTTTACATGTTAAAAAGGGAAGAGGATATATAGACAATGTATATGCCGCCGGCGATTGTGTGGAGGTCATAGATGCAATTACACATCGCCCGAGGTTGAGCATGCTTGCCTCCACGTGTGTAACACAGGCTAAAGTAATATCCGATAACATATTTGGTGATAATTCATCTTTTGATCCAGTTTTAAGTCCAACCGTCGCCAATATCGCAGGTCTTCAGGTGGGATCTGTTGGGATCACCTCAGAGACCGCAAAAAGATACGGCATGAAGGTTATAACCGGCAAAAAGGAGAAGCCTACAAAGCCGAGATATTATCCTGGAAGAAAGTCCATGCTGATGAAATTACTCTTCGATGCCTACTCTGAGCGGTTGGTAGGTGCACAGATAATCTCAGAGGATCAGGTTGCAGACCGTATCGATGAACTCAGCATCGCGATAAGATGTGGTATGAGGGCCAGGGAATTACGTCTGATGGAGAAGAGCTTTGACCCCTCTCTTGCATTGCACAGGGATGTGATGGCCGATGCGGCAGAGGATGCTCTAAATGTATAAAGAAGATAAGTTTTAGGTATACTATTTGAGGTTGAGGAATATGCCAAGAAGAATTGTGATAATCGGAGGCGGTGTTGCAGGTATAAACACAATGGAAGAGATAATGAAACTCGATCCAGATGCCAGGATCACCACTATCAAGAAGGAGAGAATTGCATCTTTCTCCACATGCGGCATGATATATGCACTTCATGGGACATACCCCCTCTCTGAGTGCATATTACAAGAGAAAGAGGCGTATATCGAGAAAGATATTGACTTCAGATCAGAAACCACGGTTACAGGGATTAACTGTGATGAGAATTACATCGCAATCGGGGATGAGAAGATCCCTTATGACTACCTCGTCATCGCAACAGGGAGGAAGCAAAAGATCCCACCGATAGCGGGAACCGATCTTGAAGGGGTTTATCGATACTCAAACGAGGAAGATGCAGCAGAGATCCTGGAGGTGCTGGATCAGGTTGAGAACGCTGTTATAATCGGTGCCGGGATAATCGGTCTTCAGGCAGCAAACGCATTTGCGGATCGTGGGATCAGAACGACCGTTGTTGAGGCTTTACCCTCGCTTCTTCCCACGATGCTCGATAGCGACATGGCAGAGATCGTACAGAATAAACTGGAGGAGGCCGGTATCAGGTTTATAATGGGTGAATTTGTACAATCGATCGATGGTAAGGAGCGTGTTGTGTCTGTTTCAGTCAAAGCTGAAAAAATTTCTGCAGATATGGTGGTTCTGGCAGCAGGTATGCAGCCAAACATCGATCTCGCTCTGGATGCAGGTATTGAGATCGGTGAGTTTGGTGGGATTCTCACGGATACGGCGCTAAGGGTCAAGCGAAAAAGAGGGTACCTTGAGAATGTCTATGCCCTGGGTGATTGCATCGAGGTTATCGATGGTGTTACAAACCGACCAAGGCTCAGTATGCTTGCATCGACCGCGGTCATACAGGCAAGATTGGTCGCAAATAACATTTGCGGAAAGAATAAGATCTATAATCCAGTCTTAAGCCCGGCTGTGACCGTGCTTGGTGGTTTGCAGGTCGGATCTGTTGGGATCACGTCCGAGATGGCAAAAAGGTACGGGATAGATATCATCATTGGGAAAAGTAAGAAATTGACAAGGGCGAGATATTATCCTGGCAGAAAACCGATCACGCTTAAACTCATATTCGATCACAACAGGAAGCTTATTGGAGCGCAGGCGGTCTCAGAGGAGACGGTGCCTGGAAGGATAGACGCATTCACGATCGCGATCAGCAAGGGGCTAACAGTTGATGAACTTGTGGAGATGGAACGATGCTTCGAACCTGCACTCTCGTTTCTAACAGATGTTACGATCGATGCAGCCAGGGATGCGATCAGCAGGATGTAGGTGGTGCAGATCGATATTGGAGAACAAGTTAAGCAATCGCATTTAACCCATCTTTGGCCCGTAACTTATGCTACAACCACCCCCAGTAAAAGTACATTCTAAAAATCCATAAAATCTAATTCTAACCGAAATATAACCGAAAAATTTATATTGGGATCTGTATAAACCTTTTCTGGTGAAAAAAATGAATACGCCATTAATAACAGACGAGAAAGGCCTAAAACGGGTGTTATTAGGAAAAATACTCGGTACTGTCAGTTCACGGAGAGTCAAGCAGGAGATGGCAAAGCAGGGAATATCACCTATGTGGTCAGCGAATTGCAGAAGAGAGAAGAACTGAAGAGATTTGCAAAATTGGTAGAAATTCCAGAAGCGAAGGATAATATCCAGATTCAAGGTTATTCCAGCAATATTTCCAAGGAAGAAATTTAAAATGGAAAAATTGATGGCAATGCTCTCTTATCCGCTCTCCATTTTCAACCGATCCAATCCAGAGAAGGAAAAGGAATTTTATAAAGGCCTGGTGAAGGGCTTAAAGGCAAAACTTGAAAATTGGGAAGAATATAAGCCGATCAGAGCTATATCTGCACCGCTATACAGAGCGTTCAGTCAAAAAGTTCGTCTGTCTGCATGTTTTGGTAGGGATGGTGGTTTCGCCGGGTTAACTCAAAGGAGGAATTACAGAGGATTGCTGAGTGGTAGGTGAGGGAGGGGACTATAATTCAATCTGTAGTGGTTTACGGGTAGATTTGTTCTTGATTAAAATTCCCTACCCTACTTCTTTGATCGCTCGATAAGCTCTGAGAGATCTATAACCTTTCCACCGACATCAGCCAGGTTGATGAGACACAATGGACAGGCTGTAACGATCAGATCCACACCAGGTGGTAGATCATCGAGCCTCCTTTCTGCAATCGAGGTCGAGAGTTCATGATATCCCGATCTAACCCCACCACCGCCCCCACAGCATCCTGAAAGTTCCCGATTCCGTTTCATCTCACTTAAACCACAGATTCGCTCAATCACCGCTCGTGGCTCATCAATCACCCCCCCTCCTCGTCCGAGATGGCATGGATCATGGTAGGTTACGGTGAGATCGAGCTTTCCAGGATCAATTTCGTCAAGATGCTCGTGGAAGAACTCTGCTGTGTGAATAACCTTACATTCAAGCTCGTAATCGTTCTTGAGCGTCTTGTAGCATCCAGCACAGCTCGTTAAGATAATCTCTGCCCCGCTCTTCTCAATCTGCCTGATATTTGAATCAAAAGTTGGTGGATTCATCCCCATCCGAAAGAGTGGCGAACCACAGCATTTTTCATCATCAAGGAGTGATATCCCATAATCAGAGAGAATCCTCAGTGTTGAGGCCGCAATATCAACCGATCGATAGGAAGGTAAACATCCAACAAAGTAGACAATATCAGACCTCTTCTTAAGTGAGATACCATCAATCCCTTCAAGCCACGCCCGTCTCGATCTCTTATCGCTCATTGGATTTCCAAATACGCTTATAGCCTCATACATCTCGTTGATCCGTCTATTATCAACGCAATCTTTCAGATACGCCCGGCGCATGCTCTCAACGATCGATTCAACCTCAACGTCAGATGGGCAGATATTTGAGCACGCCTGACAGGTTGTGCATGTGTAGATGCTCTTTTCTGTGCCTTCGATCCATTTTGTCTTTTCAAGATAGTTTAAACCAAGCATAATCCTTCCTCTGGGCCCCATCGACTCCCAGCCCTCTGATTCAAGCGTTGGACATACAGTGCGACACCTGCCGCATCTGAGACAGTACAAGAGATTGAGCGGTTCAAGCATCACAGTCGACCCTCAAGTGGTGTTGTAAGAAGCCCGGAAAGCTCTCCATCAAACCGTCTTTTAGCTTTGTATGCATCAACAACACGGAGTGTCCACTCGAGGGGGCATTTACCGCGATAAGCACCGATCATAAACGAGTCAAAGCCGATATCGATATATTTTCCGAGATCCTCAGGTTTGATCCAGCCTGAATCCTGAATTAGTGAGGGATCTTGCTTCTTCTTTGATATGCACCACTCGCTATAGTAATCAGACTCGATAATCGGGACAGGCTGCGCACCCTCAAGATGTGATATCAGGTTGTTGTGGGCGTTCTTGAACGGACAGCCCCTGATACACCCCTCATTCACAAGTAAAATTAGATCACAGCTCACAGTACTCTTTATTTTTAGAAGGAGTTCAATATCGTGGTTTATATCAGGATCTAAGATGATTCGATCGACTCCAAGCTCATCAAGGTACCTCGCCTTCGCGATTGTTGTAACCGAGAGTATATTCGATACCACAAGATCCATATCAAACTCGTTTGCCACCATATCTATCAAATACGCCTCTGTGAGCGTTATTGCACGAACTCCGATCTCCTGAAGCCGCTCAAGGTATCTGTGATACGTTGCATAACCACCCTGAATGAGGTGACTTGCCCCGAAGCATGAACTATCCATGAGCACGTTCAGCGAAGCGCCAAACTCATTCGTAATCGAGGTTGCATCTTTTATCCTACCAAACCCTCTGGTTGCATCGATGGCGATTTCATCCACGCCAAGATCCACGATCTTTCTCATGCTTTCTCTATCTATGCTATCTCTGTAGACCACCGATAACTTCATCCTGCATAGGTCTTCGTGAAAAGAAATAAATATTGGCATGTACGAGTATCGTTGTTATGTATATTCTTGCCTTCATTACTCCACTGGGCAATACGTACTTTGGCATGCCTGATAGATGCATCAAGCGACTTTTTAGCTATCAATGGGAGGGTAAAGATCGGTATAGGGAGCTTTTTGACTGGGCGCTCGAAGAGTTCTCCCCAATGAGCCCGTGTGATATGCCTACAGCTGATATTACCGTCTCAATCAGGAAAGGAATGATCGATATAAGAAAGCTCGATATGCTGACGATGAATGACGTTCTGGAGAAGCTCAAGATCCTCATTGCAGGGGGATGTGTGAAAGAGGAGATCGAGGATTACTTTGGATGGAACGTCGAGTCGATACTGATGCGTGATGAGGGAAAAGATGAGAGCTTTGTGGAGATCGCTTTTACAAATCAGATCTTAATCGAGGCATACCGGGGGGTAGAGGCCGGCGAAGAGATTGATGAGGTCTTCTGCCTCTTCAGACTTAAGAAACTCCTCGAAAAAAAGGGCGGTCTCGATTTCGATATAAATTTGATGGGGCTCTGGGTAGACTTAGAAGACGTCGAAATCGGGACAATCTTTGGGACCAACGGTCATTTTATCCCGCTTGTGAGAGATAAGTGCGCTAAGCTCATCTCCAAATTATCAGGCTTCTATGACGAGGATTACTTTGGGGTTGAATCGAGGGGTGGGTCGGTCTGTATATACTACTCGCTTGTAGGGATCGATGGCAGAGAGGAAGATGCCAAGTTCTCCGATGTGCTTTTCAGGTTTCATGAGCTTGAAGAAGAAATTCTAAGTGGGCGCTGGGAGATGTTTGAAGATATAGAGAAGTGGATTCTTTGTTAGCTATATCATATTCTCCTTCATACCAGTTCGGATAATTATGTAGTCCCCCGCAAAACTTTATCCACTCCTGAGAATGCTGGAGAGATATTGAAAGATCGGGTGGAAGCAACTTTGAGTGAGCTTGAAACGAAAGGCTACAAGAGGGAAGAAATAGCAATCGGATTCATAGACGAGAGTTCTCCCCAGAGTACCGCTAACACGGCGAGGGTCTGGAGTTTCGATAAACCACATATAAAAAAACACCACGAGAATGAGATCCAATGCGATGGGGGGTTATCCGATTAGCATTCAGCAGGCTTGCAGCGAGTTTATCATTTGCTATCTCGTGGATAGAAAAGTTTATCCCTTTGTGGATTTAGTTTTGTTGGGGAGTATAAAAGTTGACAGAAACTCTCTCTCGACACCTCCATCAAGACCACCAATCCTGTTCCGGTGGCATGGTATGAGTACCTATTGGTCAAATAGTGGCATTTTAGAAAAATATTCTTCTTATAGGGGCAATATCCTGGTCCAATCTGAGACCTGCATCCCTCGCCCATCCCAAGGCTTCATTATATTCAGCCTCGGTTATACATCTCGAAAGCTCCAAGAACTCAAATGCCCTGTAGCAGGGGCGATACTGCGCCATAACATTGAGGTACGTCCTTGGCGAGATCTCCTCGCTCAACCATCGCACAAGATCCTTTGTCCCAGCCAGCCTTTCAGGGAGAACGAGATGCCTTACCAGAAGACCTCTCAATGCTATACCTTCGGCATTGATGTAAAGATCACCCACCTGTCTGTGCATCTCTCTTAACGCATTCCTTGCAACATCAGGGTAACTCCTGGCTCTGGTATAGCGAAAAGCGGTACGCTCATCCCAGAACTTAAAATCAGGCATATAAATATCGACGATTCCATCCAGGATCTTTAAGGCATCGAGTGATTCATAGCCTCCACAGTTCCAGACGATTGGGAGGGAAAGACCCTTTTCAGCGGCAATCTCAATGGCTTTTATTAGAAATGGCATTTGGTGGGTCGGCGTGACGAAGTTGATATTGTGACAGCCTCTCTGCTGGAGTGATAACATTATTTCAGCAATCTTCGCCGACGATGTTACATAACCTTTTCCGAGATGGCTTATATCATAATTCTGACAGAATATACAACCTAAGTTGCAATGGGTCAAGAATATGGTTCCTGAACCACCATACCCTACAAGCGGGGTTTCTTCGCCAAAGTGAGGATTAAAACTTGAGACCACCGGTTCATCTCTCACTTTACAAAAGCCTTCCTCCCCTCCTAAACGATTGACGCCGCACCTTCTTGCACAGAGAACACAAGACTCCAGTAGAGTGTAAGCTTCCTTTATTTTCTCTTTCAGCAAACCTTTTTCGTGGGTTCTAACATAAACAGGTTCCCACTCCATTCGCTCCACCTTATCATCTTAATTTTTGTGAGGGTATTTAATACATCCTCTGTCATCAACCCCTCATAATATCTATACTGAGCAATCCCCCTACGATGATATTGAGGTAGTACGTGATAAACCGCCATGCAAAAACCAGTATAGCGAGCAGCGATGCCTCCACAAAAACCGCGAATATTGTTGTAAATCCAAGTTCTGCAACACCACTACTTCCAGGAGTTATGGGCACAAGAACAAGCACCATCAGCACTATCTGAGATGCGAACGCCTTTAGAATTTCTGGTTCGTGCCCAAGTCCCATCAGGATAAGGGGAGGTATCATAAACTCAAGCAACCAGTAAATAATGGTTAGTACCCATGCAACAAAGACCCTCCCCGTTGCAATCTGTATGAAGCTCCTCAACGAACGGATAAATGCATCCATTTCAACGGATAACTCATCGATCAACCGCTTACTTCTTGTAGAACCGATGAAAAATCGAGATATTTTGGCGATTACTGGAAGCCGGTTCTTGATCCACTCTGGACGGTATAAGATCTGAACGATGATTATGATCGCGAGGATCAGGATCAAGATTGATGTTCCGAGAAGAAACCTGATCTCCTCACCGCTCTGAAAGACCACATCCTTCAGGAGGAATACAGCGAGCGGTGTAATCAGTATGATAAAAATAAGATCGAGCATACGCTCAAGCAGGATGATCGCACTCGCATCACCGAAGCTTACCCCTCCCTCTTTTGCGATCAGATAAACTCTGACAGGCTCACCTCCGGCATGTGAGGGGGTTATCGCCGCGGTAAAGAGACTTGCAACCACGATCTTTATCGCATCTCTCAATGTGAGCAGCCCGCTGATTGTACCACTTAAGACTCTTATCCTTGTTCCCCATACGATCCATCCAAGAAGATGAAAGCAGACTGCCAGGAGAAAATAGCACGGTGATATCTGAGTGATCGCTTCGATCGTCTCTTTTGTGGATGTTAATTCAAATATAAGAAATATAGACAGTATACTGACAACGATTGCGATGGCAAGGGAATGTTTGAGATACCGCTTCTTCTTTTCCCAGCCCATCATTCAAGAAAACTCAAGTATCCCATAAAAAATGATCGATGCAATGCATAAAAACGCTGCGGCAAAGATCCAGCATGGCACCTCTTCACGGTCCGCATAGTAGATGCCTGCGATGATCGATATGATAAATGTGATGAGGAATAGTGCAAAGATTAGAATTGATATTATACCCGACATAAAACCTCACAGAGCAACAATCATCCTGTGCAGATATAAACCTTGTGGTTGAAACCCGATAAAATTTTTCATGCACATTCCTGATATGAATCTGCTATATAATGAACAATTTTATAGAAAATATTATATAGCATAAAGTACATCACTTCTTAGAGTGGAGGTATATGGTGGTATGTAATGGATCGTGTCAGGACATACATTGCAGGGATGGATGAATATCTTGAAGGCGGTATTCCAAGTGGATTTGCCACACTCATCTGCGGAAGACCAGGTTCCATGAAGAGCTCGCTTGCATATAGTATCCTCTATAAGAACGCGATCAATGATGAAGATGGGGGGAAAGGGATATACATCACGCTCGAGCAGACACCAGAGAGTATGATGGAACAGATGGAATCGCTCCAGATGTCAGCCCATGAGAAGATCACGATGATCTCATACAATGATATAGATAGTGAGCTTGAGCGATCACGGCTTGATCACCGCCTTGAACAGAACTGGATCAGACGAATCCTGAATTACCTGGAGAATCTGTGCAAGAGTGACGAGGAGAATTCACTGCTTGTAATAGACTCACTCAATGGACTATATTCACTCACAAAGGTTGAGACGCCGAGACGGGAGATATTTATGTTCTTCAAATCGTTGAGAGAGATGGGGCTCACAACACTTCTCATATCAGAGATGGCATCCCATTCACAGTTCAGCAACTGCGGTGTGGAAGATTTTCTCGCGGACGGTATCATCCACCTCGACCTCGACCGCGATAGTACGACCCACACACTTGCTCTAAAGATCGGTATCGTCAAGATGCGGTGCACAAACATCGGGAGACGGTACTTTCCACTCGTCTACAGGGATGGAACCTTTTCTATAGTAACAAAACCGATATCCAGCTGGGATGAAGGTTGATGTCGCGATTATAGGTGGGGGACCTGCTGGTAGTATCGCTGGCAAGTATGCAGCAGCAAGCGGTGCAAAGACGATTATTATCGAGGAGCACCCCGCAATCGGTGAGCCGATACAGTGTGCAGGGATCATAAGCAGACGGGCGGCATCCGCATGTGAGGTCAAACGGGGTGACTTTCTGATCAGGACTGCACAGGGCGCGTTCATAAACTCGCCAAACCACCGTCTGCGGATCGATGGACATGAAGAGAAGGCATGGATCATCGATAGGAAGATCTTTGATCGAGAACTTGCATCACGTGCTCTTGATGCGGGATGTGAGATCCTGCTCAAGGCAAAGGTGGTTGAAGGAGGGCAAGGGCGACTGGAGGTTCGTGTAAATGGTGAGCGAGAGATTATCGAGGCAGGAGTTCTCATTGCGGCAGAGGGAGTTAAAAGAAGGATTTCAAGGCTCTATCTTGGTGACACCAACCTTCCCAGGATCATACCAGCCATTCAGACAGAGGTCAGATGTGATTTTGAGGATTCCGACTTTGTGGAGGTTTTTCTTGGTAAAAAGGTTGCGCCAGGGTTTTTTGGATGGATGATACCTACAGAAGATGGTTTTGGGCGTGTTGGTCTCGGTATCGCAAGCGATGGGATTAAAGCGTCTGCGCTCAGTTACCTTGAGAGGCTCATAAGCGATCATCCTTTGGTTAGAGGATCAACCACAGATTTTGTGCTCGGCGGAATACCGATCGGTATGGCTAAGAAGACGGTTTCAGATGGTTTTATAGCGGTTGGAGATGCAGCAGGGCAGGTTAAGCCAACGACAGGAGGTGGGATATATACCGGTGCGGTCTGCGCCAGGATCGCTGGCAGGGTGGCAGCAGAAGCGGTCCTGGATGGTGATACAACCAGGATGCGCCTTCTTGAGTACGAAAAAAAGTGGAGAAGACTCATTGGAAAGGAACTCTCAATCGGGTTTAAGATCCACAGGTGGTTTTCAGGTCTTGATGATCGTAAGCTCGATCAACTCATCGAATCGCTCAATGACCCCGAGATTATCAGGGTGATAGAGAATTTCGGTGATATGGATAAGCCCTCAATCCTTTTCAGAGAACTCATTTCACTTCCAAAGGCGAAGGTTGCAGGATTGTTATTCTCGCTTATGAAAAGTTTTTAGCATATACCTATAACTCACTCAGGATGCGCCTTCCACCACCCCTTCGCGATCGGGGTTGCAACTCTACCACGTGGCGTTCTGTTTATGAAACCCTGCTGGAGTAGATAGGGCTCATAGACATCCTCAATCGTGTTTGAATCCTCCCCTATCGCTGATGCGATCGTATCAAGTCCGACAGGACCCCCGTTAAACTTATCGATGATCGTCGATATGATGAGCCGATCCATCTCATCAAACCCCACCGCATCAACCCCGAGCATCTTGAGTGCCATATCAGCAATTCTTTGATCGATGGTGCCATCCCCCCTGACCTCTGCGAAGTCACGAACCCGTCTCAAGAGCCTCAAAGCAATTCTTGGCGTACCCCTCGAGCGCTTCGCGATCTCTCCTGCGCCATCGGATTCAATCCTGATTCCAAGCATATCTGATGCGTTCTCCACAATCCTCTGAAGCTCGTGGGGCGTGTAAAATTCCATCCTTGATATTACCCCAAATCTATCCCTTAAGGGTGAAGAGAGAAGCCCGGTCTTTGTGGTTGCACCTATAAGTGTAAAATGGGGTGTGTTGAGCTTTATCGAGCGAGCACCAGGTCCTTTTCCGATTATGATATCAAGTTTGAACTCCTCCATCGCAGGATAGAGGATCTCCTCGACCGCTGTATTGAGCCTGTGAATCTCATCGATGAAGAGAATATCCCCTTCGGATAGGTTTGTTATGATCGCGGCGAGATCACCAGCTTTCTCAAGGATAGGACCGCTCGTTGAGAGGATATTAACCCCCATCTCCTCAGCTATGATCCTGGCAAGTGTCGTCTTTCCAAGTCCAGGTGGCCCGTGGAAGAGGATATGATCAAGTACGCTTTTTCGCCCCTTTGCAGCCTCGATGAAGATCTTTAGCTGTTCCTTCACCTTCTCCTGTCCAATGAAGTTTGAGAGGCTGCGTGGCCTGAGATCAAACTCACAGGTCTCATCATCTTTCTTTGCAGGAGAGATTATACGTTCATCCATTTTTTACCTCTCATGGTCGCTAAAGCTAAATAGATAGATCTATTATATAAGGTGCATGCGAACATCGATCGAGATCGGTAAGGCACTTGGGATACCGATAAAACTTCACATCACATTTCTTCTGATCCTGCCACCATTCATCCTGATATTTATGAATCAACCAGCTCCTTTTGGTTTCGCTGAGATTGAGCCGTTTTACGCGAGATTTATACTTGCAACGCTCACAACAATCATCCTGTTTGCATGTGTTATCGCACATGAACTCTCACACTCTTATATTGCGATGCGCCATGGCGTTGCGATCGAGTCGATCACGCTCTTCATCTTCGGTGGGATCGCATCGATGAAAGAGATACCAAGGGATCCAAAGGTTGAGTCAAGGATCGCTGTCGCAGGACCACTTGCAAGTATCCTTATCGGTTCGACGTTTCTCATACTCCATGTACCCTTCAGTACAATCCCCGGAAACATCTGGTGGGAAGGTTTCGGCATTCTTGCATTTGCGATGGGATATATCAATATAATTCTCGCGGTCTTCAACCTCCTGCCTGCCTTTCCGATGGATGGGGGAAGGATACTGCGGGCATATCTCGCAAAGCGGGAATCATCTTATATAGCTGCCACAAGGATGGCTGTCCAGATTGGAAAGATCTTTGCGATCTTAATGGGAGTCTTCGGGTTGATCTACGGCGGGTGGATGCTGATCCTGATCGCGTTCTTCATTTACATTGCAGCATCGGAGGAGGAGACTGCAACAAACATTCAAACCTTCCTTGAAGGGGTAGAGATAAGAGATCTCATATCAAGAGATGTTGTGACCGTCAACCCGGATATCACTGTGCGGGAACTTCTTGATTTTATGCTGACCGACCGGCACAAAGGTTATCCGGTTCTTGATGCCGATGGATCCCCTATTGGAATTGTGAGCCTCACGGATGTCAAGAATGTGCCAAAGGATAAGCTTGATGAGGTTTTGGTTCGTGATATAATGTCAACGGATCCTATTGCGGTTACAGAAGATGAATCTGCTGCCGAGGTTCTGAGGCTCATCAGTCAACACAATGTCGGACGAATTCTTGTGGTAAGAGACGGGGTACTTGTCGGCATCCTCTCAAAGACAGATCTTATACGTTCGATAGAGATCTTAAGAATGTGAGATGAAAGGAATGAACGAATCAGAAAAGGAAGTAACACTCATCGGAACAGCTCACGTATCTGAAAAGAGTGTGAGAGAGGTTCGTGAGGCGATTGATCAGATAAAACCAGATATTGTGGCTGTCGAACTCTGCCAGAGACGATATATGGCTTTAAAAGGAGAGGTTGAAGAGGTACCGATAAAAGATGTGATAAAAAGCGGAAACGTCTACCTCCTCTTAATGCAGTATCTCATGGCATACGTTCAACGAAAGATTGGGCGCGAGATGGGGGTCGAACCAGGAGCGGAGATGCTTGCAGCAATCGAAGCGGCAGAAGAGCAGGGGATAAGGATCGCACTCATTGATCGAGACATCGCGATTACGATGCAGCGGTTCTGGGGCAAGATGAAACTCAGGGAGAAGTTCAGGATGTTATTTGCGATAATCGCATCTCTCATCGGCTTTGGTGAAGAGGAGATCGAGATCGATAATATCACAGACGCCGATATAGTATCACAGCTAATCGAAGAACTGAGGAGGTTTTCACCATCTGCTGCAGAGGTCTTAATCGATGAACGGGATGCATACATCGCCAATCAGCTACTGCACCTTAAGGGCAGGATCGTTGCTGTTGTCGGAGCGGGGCATCTTGAGGGGATTGATAGACACCTCAAGGACCCATCCCTGATCACCCGGAAAGGAGATCTCAGATCAGTCCCGAAGAAGCGATTCAATCTTGGGAAGGTTTTCGGGATCATGATCTTTCTCTTCTTGATGGTGACGCTCTTTGTCATACTTACCTCAGGGGTTTCGATGGATCGTCTTCTTCTTGCACTTTTTTACTGGATCATCATAAACGGCATTCTCTCAGCGTGTGGTGTTATAATCGCACGGGGGCATCCACTCTCGGTTCTCACGGCGTTTGCTGTTGCATGGCTCACATCCCTGAACCCGATGATCGCAGCAGGATGGTTTGCAGGTCTCGTTGAAGCATGGGTTAGATCGCCTGCTACATCGGATTTGAAGGGTCTGGTCGATGTTGAGACCATTTCTGAACTCCTGAAAAACCCGGTCTTCAAGATTCTTCTTGTCGCAGCCCTTGCAAATATCGGGAGCATTATCGGAACATTCCTGGGCGCGTATATTGTAATCGGTGTTACAGGGATTGATATTGAGGCGGTTATGCATGATGCCTTTCACAGGTGGTTTTAGATTGGGTATACTGGCGATGTATTTTCCCCCGATACAACGTTCAGGCAAATATACCAGGCGTATGATGGGACAACAAAAGACTTCCAGATGATCGTCCCTGAGAACGAGGCAACAGGTACAGAGCCCTACTACTTCTATATGGAACTTTGAAAACCCCCCCACCCTCAACCCTACCAAACACAACAAACCACTAAAAAATCTTTTTAACCAAAACCGAAAGCATTATTGATCTCTTTTCCTAATATAATAATTATAAAGTCCCTAATCGATTATTTTTTGAATGAAGAGTATGCAAAGGTCAAACGTCCAGGTGTAGGCTTGCACAAATAGATCCCCTGATTAACTGTAACGACCGTGGCAAGAACTGGTGTGAAAATGATCTTCACTGCATTCGCCTTTGATCTTTATCAGCTTCGTACGATCAGTCACCGGGAGGCAGCTTAGCGTAAGCTGTCGTCAAATTAAGGATTAGAGGGGGGAAATAGGGGTGATGAATGAATATTGATGGAGAATCTGGTGTTAACGGCACTTATTCATGAGGGGGAGTTCGTTTTAAGTTTTGACTGGTGTGGGGAGGGGTAAATCAAAATACTCTAAAGTTATTCTACCCGGCTATGTGGCGCATTAGGTGAGGAAGCTCTGGCAGGATTATCTCTTCGAGCGCGAGTTTTACCGCATCTGGTGAACCAGGCAGGCAGATGATCAGCTTCCCTTCGATCACACCAGCAGCAGCACGCGAAAGCATTGAGGCTGTACCGATTTTGTCATAGCTCAATCTCCTGAATAGCTCACCAAAACCAGTGATCTCTTTCTTGAAGAGTGGTGCGATCGTCTCGATCGTGAGATCATCGGGGGTAAGTCCTGTGCCTCCGCTTGTTATGATCGCATCTGTATCAGATAATATAAGTCGGAGCAGCTCACGTCTGATCATATCTTTCTGATCAGGCAGAATAATCATTGATGAAACCGTGTGCCCAGCTTTCTCGAGTATCGCTCTTGCAAGTTTACCTGACAGGTCATCACGCTCACGATCAAAGTACTTGGAAGTTGATATCGTGATCAGAGATAGGTCAAACCGCTCTTTTGCTCCTTTCCTGTGCTCTTCTGGCGTGCTCATCAGATGATCATTTCATGCAAGGCATATAATCTTTTTGCATAGCTGATGATCCTGGCACAATCCTCAAGTCCATCGAGCCATCTCTGTGGTATGCCATCAAGACCATGCATCGTACCTCTGATCGCACCTGTCATTGCCCCGATTGAATCGGTATCACCGCCATGATTAACCGCAATGAGCAGCGCATCCTCGAAGTTTCCTCCATGAAGTGCAGCAAATATCGCGGCTGGAACGCTCTCGATGGCGAGAATCGACGTCCCGATAGTCTTCAGTACAGTCTCTGGTGGATCATCTCTGAGCGAGATTGCAAGTCGAATCTTATCAGAAAACTTTTTTGAGTGTGCATCTGCATAATCTACTGCTTTTTTTGCTGCATTTAATATATCAATCCCTGAAGCTACCCCTGCAACAATAACAGCCACTGCAACAGCTCCTGCAATTGATTCATCACTTCTATGCGTTGGAATACTCGATTTTGCCGCCATTTCGGCTGTCAGATCAAGATCATGAGAATAAAGCAGTCCTATCGGTGCAACCCTCATTGCAGAACCACACGTTGGATTCATACCCCCTGATTCTTCCCAGTGTACACCATCAAGTAGTTTCTGGATCGCATCGATACTGGTTGGTCCAATCCCACGGGATAGGGTCAGATCATTCATGATCTCCCTGCCCCATGATTTAAGTGCTGTTGTGAAGGATGAAATATCAAACCCACCTGCCTCAAGGATTGAATCGGTAAGGATGAGCATCTGAAGCGTATCATCGGTGTACTGGCCTGCTTTGAGTGGGTAATTCACAGAATCAACCCTTGCATCACCATAATCACTGATAAACTCATAGGAGCTTAAACCTTCAACCTGCATTCCGAGTGCGTCACCGATAGCGAGTCCAGTAAGTCCACCTTCGAAGTGTCTGGAGCCCATTGGTCATACCTCCGTTTCTTCCTCTTTCTCACTCATGGTATAGACGTTATACGATCCTACGAGGATTCCAACAAGTACAGGCGCCCCAAAGAATCCTGCGATACCACCTGTAATGCCGCCACCGATGAAAGCAAGAAGCAGCAGGAGCGGGTGTATCTTTGACGTCAAGCCTATGAGCTTTGGTCGTATAAAAAACTCAGGTGCGACGTCGATGAAAATCAGAACCAGAATGAAGAAAGCGATTGCAGGATATATCCCGGATGTGTAGAAGAGATAGATTGAGATTGGAACCCAGATCATCCACTTTGCAAGAAGTGGTACCAGAGCCGCAAGAAATACGAGGCTTGCAATCAGCGCAACCATCGGCACTTTGAAGGCAAAGAGGAAAGGAACAGATAAAAGACCGATCAGGAGTGCGACAAAGAAGTTTCCAACATATATCCCTGCAATTATATCATCGACCTCACGTATGTATTGCAATGCCACATCCTCTTTTCCGAGAGGTACAAGCTTGAGGATGGCGGTGACGATCTTTGAACCATCTGCAAGGAGGTAGTAGGCAACAACGATGAGTACAAAGACATTAAGGAGGAGGATACCCATGTTTATCGTCGTCTCGATGGATATTATCGAGTGAAGGATGGGTGTGACGTAATCCAGGATCTCTGGTAGCCGTTGATAGATCATATTTGTAATATCCGCTGGAACTAAATCTGAACCCAGAAGTCCCAACGTTTTACTCAGGATCTCTTCCTGCTTCGAACTTAGCCAGATAAGTTGCCGTATCGCCTCACCAATCCCCAGTATAACGATTAATACGATCGGGATGATGATACACAGTGTTGCGATCGCTGATGAAAGCACCTCGCCAAGAACCGCAAGCTTTCTCTTTATCGGTCTTGCAACATAGGCAAAGACGACTCCCAGGATAATCCCATCAAAGAGCGGGAAGATAGCCCTCAGTAAAAGTAGAAATGCAAGAAGCAGGACAATCCCGCAAATAATATAAAAGATACGATCATGGTTAGATTTCTCCTGCATGATAACTTTAATAGTCGTGGTAAGATAAGTAGTTTCTGATTGATGGTAGTTGTTGCGGGCGTTGATGAGGCAGGAAAGGGACCTGTTGTTGGACCGATGTGTGTTGCGTGTGTTGCACTCGAGAAAACAGATCTACACAGTCTTGAAACGCTTGGTATTAAAGATTCAAAGAAGATCTCAAAGAAGAAGCGTGAAGCGCTTGCCGTTGAGATCAAAGAGATCACATCATGGCACGTGCTTGAGGTTGGTGCTCAGATGATCGATGAACTGAGAAAAGTTATGACGATGAATGAGATTGTTTTAAAAGCACATGCACAGGTGATCAACAGGATCATGCCCGATGAAGTATATGTTGATGCTGCAGATGTAAATGCCCAGCGTTTTGGACTGAATCTCAAAAAGCTTCTCGCTTCTCCTGCAAAGATCACATCAGAGCACAACGCCGATGTAAAATACCTGATCGTATCTGCGGCATCGATCGTTGCAAAGGTCACAAGAGATAACCTGATGATGAAACTCGAAGAAGAGCTTGGATGCACGATCGGGAGTGGATACCCCGCGGATCCTGAAAGTCGCGCGTTTGTGGCTGAAGCACTGAAGCGTCAGGACGAGTCTATGTTGCGCGTTATCAGACACTCATGGAAGACGGTTGATAAGATCAGAGATAGCATTCATCTTTGAGCTGTTCGAGGGTCATGTACTCAATCACCTGAATCAGGCGTTTGCGAGCAGGTGATTCTGGAAACGCGTTTATAAGATCCATGCAGCCACCAACAAGCGTCCCGATCCGCTCGATACATTCAAATTTAACCTTTTCCTCTTCCATCGTTTTGTTTAGAATTAGGGGTAGTGTAACGGATGCATCGCTTGAGTGCTTGTCTATCTCAAGGTTTAAAAATTCAAGAAGGTCATCAAGGATCTGGTATGCGATTCCTGCCTTTGTGCCAATCTCCTTAAGCATTAAAACCTCCTTCTCTGATGCACCCCCGATTCTGCCACCGATAGAGGCAGCAGCTGAGAAGAGCGAGGCTGTCTTTTTTTCTATCAGGTCATAGTATTTATCCTCGTCGAAATATGGATCGGTTCTGCTTGCTGTATCGAGGATCTCTCCTTCTGCCATATTCATCGTAGCCAGAGCAAGATCTTTTATCACAGCCTCGTCATACGTTGATCCAAGAAAGATTGAGTTTGATATAAGAAAATCACCGATCAATATCGCCTGATCAAGCCCGTACTTCTCGTAAATCGTTGGGATTCCATGCCGCATCTTGCCTGCATCGAGGATGTCATCATGAATGAGTGATGCGATATGCGAGAACTCAACCGCGACCGCGGCATCGACCGCATCACGTGCATCGCCACCAGTAAGCTCGCATGTGAGGAGAACGATGATTGAACGGGTTCGTTTACCACCTGAACGAATTATATACTGCATGATTTCCCTGTTGTGGGGCCAGTCATCGATCTCATCAAGAATGCGATACAGTCGATTCTCGATTAACTGCTTCTCTTCCCATTCACATGGATTCAAGGACGATCCTCCAGATATTAAATTAAAGCAGCAGTATATATATTAAGCGTTTTCATCCAGAAGCTCATAGATTGTAACCCCTTCATTCTTAAAGACCACCTCGCACCCACTCCAGCCATCAAACTTCAGAACACCCTCAGGAAACTTCGTCCTTTCAAGGTAGCGTAACGAATTTTCTGTAAAAGAATTCATAGAAGATTTTCTTATCGATGACGAAGAGGGTATGAGAAACCTCAATTAATTGCGAAGAAACTTGACGATAGTGTGAAACAGTTTCTCAAGAGACCGATCGAATGCGAAATTCACTATCTCTTCATCGATGCAGCATACTTCAAGGTGCGTGAGGGTGTGCGATATGTGAACAAAGCTCATATCAATCAATCGCTTGCGGATGACGAGAGAGGATGGACATCAATGAGGAGTGGGTGACAGGGTAGAGATAAATTACAGAAAAAAATGGGAGGGTGCCGCTTCATAAGCCCTGATCCTTGTAAGGATTAAAAACTCCCCTCCAATCGTCTTTGATGGATCTTTCGGGAATGGATCGGTGTATGAATATCCTGCATCCTTCACGACCTTTCTTGCAAGTGTTAAGCCGTTTGAGTGGATACCTGATGATGGAACGCAAGAAGGGCGTTATCGATATCACGACCGCTCAAGTGGACATACACACTCGCCATAGCCTTGATCTCCGATTCGCTGAGTATTTCTTCAGGGAGCTTCTCCCCGTCTTCATGATATATCTCCAGGACGATGCGAGCGTTTTCGGGCATCAGTGGTAATGCAGAAGTTGAACTTTTATAATCCTATCCCCTCAACGCATCGAGCCGCCTCTCAAGCTCTGAGAGGATATCATTCTTCTGCTTTTCTGGTACAATCTCCTCTGATCTGTACCCCGCGATCGCGTCCGATATCATCGTCTCGAGTATCTCATAGTCTGTCCCCATAAGACCCACAAATAATCGCTCCCAGGCGCCTTCTCTGAATGGTATAACCTCGATAAGAACGCCCATTACCGCCTCAAGATTGATGAGCCCCTCCCCGCCTGTTGGACCCTCAACCTTTGCATACCCATGATCATCGATCGAGTTAATCTTTCCGTGAAGAACGTACATCTCATCCGGGCCATACTGGCGGAAGTGGACGATACTCCCGGGTTTTAACTCAAATCTCGTTGTATGAATGAGTATGTCACCAGTATAGTAAAGACCCGGGTGGGTATCATCTGCAACTCCGATATACCCCCTGTCATCGAGATATGGATACCGGACAGCCATGTACTTGCGCAGGCAAGCGTAGAGTACCTCAGGATCTTGATCCTCGTACTTCGACAGCCGAAATATGATCTCATCCTCAAGATCGAGCCGCTTATTAATCCTCCTGGTCTCTTCATCCTTTGAAAGTCTCTTCAGTATTCCCATTCAAATCACACCTTGCCGTTTTTCCACCTCAGAACCGTGCCAATAGCCCTTATCGCACGTTCAGGCGAATGATATACCGGCACTTTTTCTTCTTCAATAATTCGTTCCCAATCATCAACTACCCGCATATCTCCGCCCATGAAGCAGATTGCAAACGGTTTTTCGTAGACCTTGATTGCCTGGACAAATCGTCTGATATCCATCTCGGTCACGGTTGGGATGACCATAAAGATGATAGAGACACCGTCAACCTCGGGATCTTCCATAACGGCCTGGGTGATCTTTAGATACGCTTCATCAGCCCCAACCTCTTCGATCGCGGACCACATATCGATCGGGTTCTGTACCATCCATCCAGGCGGATATGTCGAGATTACTCGCTTGATCGTATCTTCTGATAGATCTGAGAGCATAAGCCCACAATCTGAAATAGCATCGGCCGAGAGCACACATCCCGCCCCGGATACCGATACAACCCCAACACGCTCACCCTTTACAGACGGCCAATCTGCGAAGTATGAGAGGGCTTTTGCAAGATCGAAGAGTTCATCGAAGTCATAGACACGGATCGCATGAACCTGCTTCATTGCAGCATCAAATACCCTATCCTCCCCGCTCATCGAGCCTGTATGGGATGCAGTTGCACGTGCACCTATCCTGGTTCTTCCGCTTTTGAGGATCAGAAGTGGTTTTTTGCCTGCAACATTTGCTGCTTTTTTCAGGAACTTTCTACCATCCTTCACGCCCTCGAGGTAAAGAGCTATCACATTACAGGATTTCTCTGACCCAAAGTACTCGATCATATCTGCCTCATCGAGATCGCACTTATTTCCGAGGATGGCGACCTTGTCGATCCCGAAGTACTGTGATGAGGTGATCCACCTTGCAAACCCACCAAGAAACATTCCGGTTTGTCCGATAAAAGATACACCTCCTTTCTTATACGCTTCAAGCGGTAGGATCGAGGTTACAAGCCCAATCTTTGTATTCACAACACCGATCGAGTTTGGACCAAGCACCCTGATACCCATACTTTCTGTGAGCTCAACGAGACTCTCCTCCAGCTTTTGCCCTTCAGCGTCACCATCTGAGAATCGGTTTGCAACGATTATCATACGATCGATCCCGAACTTGCCTGCCTCTTCAACCACATCAAGCACCATCTCACGGGGTACAACGAGAACCGCAAGATCCGGGATCTCAGGTAGTGAGCTGACCGAGGGGAAAACCTTCAACCCGAGTATCTCATCTGCCTGTGGGTTTACCGGATAAATCCTACCGGTGTAGCCCCATTCTATTAAGTTCTCAAGGATTCTGTATCCACCTTTTGATCTATTCTTCGATGCACCGATAACAGCGATGCTCTGTGGTTCAAAAAAGCGATTCATAGTAGAACAAGCCCGTCAACTGCAAGTACGCTCTTCTCATATCCAAAGAGCGGGTTTATATCAAGTTCAGATATCTCTTCATACGTCTCCATGAGTTCTGAGACCCTGAGTATGACGTCAACAACCGCCTCAAGATCGACAGGTGGCATCCCGCGATATCCATCCAGTACCGGCGCACCTTTAATCTCACGTACCATTCTCCGGGCTTCTTCACGCTCGATCGGGGAAATTCGGATTGCTACATCGTCGAGGATCTCTGTGAATATCCCTCCAAGACCGAACAGGATTGCAGGACCAAAGGTTGCGTCCCTCTTTGCTCCTACAAGAAGTTCCTGACCTGCATCTACCATCTCCTGCAGGAGGAATGAGAACTCGATCGACGCATCTTCTGCTCGCTTTTTAAGATCTTCACACGCCACTCTAAGCGCCTCTTCATCGCTGATACCGAGATATACGCCCCCAAAATCTGATTTATGGCTCACTTCAGGGGATGAGATCTTCAAAACAACCGGATACCCGATCTTATTCCCTGCTGCAATCGCATCCTCGATCGAATCTGTGAGAATCTCTTTTGTAACAGGTATTCCTGCCGCAGCAAAGATCTTCTTTGACTCGTACTCTGTTAAAACACTACGGTTACCTGATGCTGCCTCTCCAAGTAACGCATCCACCTCTCTCGATCTCATTTAAACCAGAAGGAACCTTAGACCTCTATACTGGCTATATCTTCCGAAGGATATCCAATCTGACTCTTGTCAACAGTTATAACATCCTTTGCAGCTTTCACAGCCCTGAATGGAATAAGAATGAAGCCATCATCCATCTCATATCCGCCTGTATCGAAGCTTATATCTGGCTTTACAACAATGCTGATGAGTTCACCTGTTCGCATATCTGCGAGGATATTTACAAGTTCACCCACCTCGGTTCCATCAGTTGCAACGACATTTTTTCCGTAGAGACCCCGTGTATAGACCACTGACATCCAATCACCCCATAGTTTGATTAACGGTATCCTATATAAGCATTGGCTTCAAAAGACCTTCTGCCACCTTTAAACATCGCTTCCATCTCTCCATAGAACTCATGAGTCCTCTCATCTATCGTTGGCCTGATGATCGAGAGGGCTTCTATAAAATGCTTCATCCCCACAGTTTTTGTATCAAAGTCCTCTCTGAGTGCTATGTGCCCGGCTTCTGTACACAGGGCTTTGATATCAGCCCCCACATAACCATCTGTCAGATCAACAAGCTCAGCAAGGTTCACATCATCAGAAAGTGGCATCGAGGCTGTGTGAATCCTGAATATCTGGTCTCGCCCCTCGCTGGATGGGGGTGGTATGAACACGATCCTTTCAAACCTCCCTGGTCTTAAGAGTGCACCGTCGACCATCTCAGGACGGTTCGTTGCGCCAAGCACTACAACCCCTTCAAGCCCTTGCACACCGTCCATCTCTGTCAGAAGCTGGTTTACGATCCTCTCTGATGCCCTGGAATCGCCCATGCCCCGCACAGGTGCGATCGAGTCGATCTCGTCAAAGAAGATGATCGATGGCGCAGCCTGTCTCGCCTTTCTAAAAATATCTCTTATGCCTCGCTCTGACTCTCCAAGCCACTTTGAGAGGATTTCAGGTCCATTAACGGCGATAAAATTCGCAGAAGACTCATTTGCGATGGCTTTTGCCACAAGCGTCTTCCCGCATCCAGGAGGACCAATCAGGAGAACTCCACTTGGTGGCGTGATCCCCAGCTTTTCAAGACGCTCTGGAGATCTTATCGGCCATTCAATCATCTCGATGAGCTTACTTTTGACCTCACCAAGCCCGCCAAGATCTTTCCATCCGATATTTGGCGTCTCGATCAGGACATCTCTTATCATCGATGGCTCAACCTCCTTTAAAGCCAGCTTAAAATCGTCGGCTGTTATAATTAGTTCTCCAAGGCGTTCTTCAGGGATCAGGTCACTATCAAGATCTATATTGGGCAGATACCTTCTCAATGCGATCATCGCAGCCTCCTTGCATACCGCCTCTATGTCAGCCCCTACATACCCATGCATGCGACGAGATAGCTTCTCGATCTCAACATCATTCCCGAGTGGCATCGAGGCTGTGTGAACCTGGAGTATCTCAAGCCGATCCTCATAACCCGGCACCTTGATCTCTATCTCCCTGTCAAACCTCCCCGGTCTTCTGAGTGCAGGATCTATCGCATTTACCCTGTTTGTCGCACCGATTATAACGATCTCGCCACGATCATCGATCCCATCCATCATTGTAAGAAGCTGTGCCACGACCCTCCTCTCAACTTCTCCGGTCACATCTTCTCTTCTTGGAGCTATTGAATCGATCTCATCAATGAATATTATAGCTGGCCCCTCTTCCCGCGCCCTCTCAAATATCTCCCTGAGATGCTTCTCTGACTCTCCGTAATACTTTGATATGATCTCAGGTCCTGCGATATCAAAGAACCTGGCACCTGATTCGTTCGCAACAGCCTTTGCGATCAGTGTCTTACCACACCCCGGAGGGCCATGGAGAAGAAGACCTTTTGGAGGTTTTACCCCAAGACGATTGAAGACCTCTGGGTGCTTTAAAGGAAGCTCTATCATCTCTCTGACACGCTGTATCTCTCTTTTCAATCCACCAATATCCTCATAAGTAATCCCGCAGAGGTTATGGTCTACCTTAGCCTCAACCGCATCAGCGAGAAGTTCAACTTTTGTATCTGGCGTGATGATAACACACATCTCGGGCTCAACATCAAGAACAAGAAACGGCAGCGACTCACCAAGCATCGTATTACTCATTATGGGGACAATATCACCTTTAATGACTGGACGTTTCATGATCTGGGAACGCACAAGATCCTCCACATGCTTTCCGCCAAAAGTGACCCCTTTTCCCTCAAGCGGTGCAAGCTTAATCGCGAGAGCGGCATCAGCATCCACCCTTCTAACTGTAACCCGCTCTCCGATCGCGGCTTCTGCATTCTCCCTGGTGTATCGATCAATCCTGATAATTCCTTTCTCCCAGTCTGCCTTGCTAAGCCGTGAAAGCCGCGCAACCGTCTGTTTTCCCCCTTCGATCTCAATTACGTCTCCGTATGAGAGCTTTAAATTGGTCACAATCTCTGGGGATACACCTGCGCGTCCACGCTCAAAATCCCTCGGATATGCCTTTGCTACCGTAAGATATATCTCATCATCCATCCTGTCCATCCCCCACAGTATCAAGTATAGTATTAGGTATTATCGCTTTATAACTATTTCGATCTGCTTCCAATTCTTATCAACGCCATTTAACTGCTCTGCAAACCCTCCAACAACACCAATAACGATCCTTCTAACGAATGGGTTTGTATCAATCTCATTTTCATCAACAACTATCTTAACGTCAAGATTTTCATCATCCATACCAATTCCCCTATCAATCTCATCCTTTAAAGAACGGCTCTCTGAGAGCCAGTGATCTCACGAATGCGTCCATGATACCTTCATCGGTCAGATCCCTGATCTCAACGAGGTTATCATCCCTCAGAAGGCATGGCTTGAACTTCCCGTCTGATGTCACCCTCAAACGGTTGCAATTCGCACAGAACTCCGAGTTATCCATCGGACGCACAACTTCTACCTCCACTCCATCTATTAAATACTTTCGTCTGTGGTGCATCTCCCTGCACCTCATCGCATCGGAGATCGCTTTAAGTTCCTCTTCAATAACCTTAAGATCTGCCCTGAGCCCCTCAATCCCGCCGAAGTCGAGCAGTTCTATGAGCTGAAGTATCACTGACCCCTCCCCCCATTTTTCATTGAGTTCACGGATGTATGAGACCATGTCCCAGATCTCGTCATCATTCACACCTTTGAGCAGGACGAAGTTGAGCTTGAGCGGTAAAAACCCAAGTTCGCATGCCTTATCTATCCCTGAACGTATACGAGAAAGCATTTTTGGGGGTGCGCCTGTAATTCGCGTGTATCGATCTTCTTTCAATGTATCGAGGCTCACATTTATCCGAAGTCGCTGATGATGAAGGAGCGGTGCGATCTCCTCAAGCAGAACGCCATTTGTTGTGAGCGAGAGATCTCTGAGGTCTGGTAATCTTGCAAGAATATCTGGAAGATCCTCCCGAAGAAGTGGCTCACCACCTGAGAACTTGACCCGCTCGATGCCGGCAGCACCTTTCAGAACCTCAACGATTCTCACAACCATCTCAAGCGGTATCTCCTGATTTTGCTTCTTCTGATGCTTTTCGCCCTCATGGTGGCAGTAGATACAGTTGAGGTTGCACCGCTGCGTCAGGGAGATCCTGAGACTCCTTATTTCTCGACCCCAGGGGTCTTTGAGTGGCTTGAGTTTTGTCATGGTATCAGGCGTCTATCATATAACCAAAGTATTATAAGGATGTCCCGATTGAGTTATACAGGGATAGCTGCCTTTGGGGCCGTAGGGTAGCCTGGTCATCCTCGGGGACTGGGGGTCCTCGGACTTGAGTTCGAATCTCAGCGGCCCCATTAACATTTTGAGATTAAAGACGTATATCAGCTCCAATTTTCTTCATCGATTCAACAAACCCTGGAAATGTTATATTCACAAATTCAAGCCCATCGATCACGGTCTCCCCCTCTGCAACAAGCCCTGCAATGGCGAGCGCCATAACAACCCGATGATCACGATGTCCCTCAACCTTCGCGCCTTTGAGCCGTCTGCCACGAAGAATGAGCCCATCCTCAAGCTCTTTAACATCTGCTCCCATCCTGGAGAGTTCGCGAGCCATAACAGCGATCCTGTCACTCTCCTTGATCCTTGCCTGGTATGCGTTCTTTATGACCGTCGTGCCCTTTGAAACAGCACCAACGACCGCCAGAGCTGGAAGTGCATCAGGCATGTCTGATAGATCGATCTCAATCCCCTCAAGATCCCCTCTTCTACCGCTAACCCTCACGCCGTCATCGAGAAACGTTATCTTACTACCCATCCTCCTCAAAAGATCGATAACGCCCTTATCACCCTGCGTATCGTTGATATCAAGCCCTCTTACCGTAATATCAGCGTCTGTTATCGCAGCAGCACAGAGCGGGAATGTGGCTGATGAGAAGTCCCCTGGAATCCTGCAATCAAACGGCTTATAGCGCTGAGATCCTTCAACCTTAAAAAGGCGCATTTTTTCCTGTTCATAGACTATTCCCTGCTTTTTGAGCCAGTAAAGTGTCATCTCAACGTATGGGATCTCACGCAGGTTATCAACCCAGAGCGTTGAGTCTTCTGCTGCAAGCGGTGTCGCTATAAGGAGGGATGAGATATACTGCGATGTGATTCCATCAACCGTAGCTTCTCCGCCTTTCAATGGGCCTTTAACCTCGATCGGGCAGTAGCCGTCACCTTCAAGCGATGAAGTCACGGCACCAAGACGTGATAGTGCATCGAGCAACGACCGCATCGGCCGCTTCCTTATCGAGGCATCACCATCGAAGATCACAGACCGCTCGCCCAGTGCTGCAACAGACGTCAAAAACCTAAGCGATGTACCGGAGTTTCCGATATTGATCAGATCGACCTGAGGCTCTGGTTTCCCACCAAACCCATCAACCAGAACGCGATTCTCTTTTAGCTCGACATTTGCACCCAGAGCTCTGCACGCACCCATACATGCTGATGTATCCTCAGAAAGAAGCGGGGCATCGATCAGTGATCTGCCATCTGCAAGAGAGGCTATAACAAGCGCCCTTATCGTGTGTGATTTCGATCCTGGAACTGTTATCTCACCTGATAGACCCGATGGCCTGACGATCAGATCCATCTCAAACCTCCACCATCTCACTAAACGGCATCAACGCCGCGTTCGGTCTTGTATCTGTCTTAATCCCTTTCTCCTCAAGGTATGCAATCCCATTTACGCCCGCATACAGGACAAGCCCCCCCTGCTCGTATATCCATTCAGCGATCCCAATATCCTTCAGTTCAGTTAAGACCTTTCTCACTTTCTCTTCTGCAATCTCAGGGATCTCACGGAAGTTTGCAAGGATCAATCCATCTCCATCTGCCTTCATGGCACCAGATACATCTGTCATCTGTTTTGAGAGAAAAATCTTTATTGGATTGATTGTCGTACCTTTATAGCCGATGTACTCCACAAATCCCTCAAACTCACGATCTTTTAGCCTTACAAGACCGCCAAATTTTAGTTCTGCAGGAATTCCAGCTTTGAGAAGAACTCCATCGACCGTTATACTGCAGAATGTTGCGATAACAGACTTCCCTTCTGCCACGACCTCTGTGCATATCATTTCTCCCTCATCTACGAGCTTGATATATGGTGATGCAAGCCCTGAAGATGCAACCTCCCCAAGCAACCTTAACGCATCATCCGAACGATCTTTATCGATCACAGAGAGGTTGACAACAACGTCGCCATCACCCTGCTCGAGATCGAATGAGGTTTGATAGATCATCGACTCAACCCCTGTCATTACGAAATTGAGTCGGTCTGTTACAAGTGCCTCTTCAAGCTCCTTTCTGCCAAGATCCGTGATCGTTCGCCCGAGATAGCCGTGTTTCTTCGTGAATCCCCGCTCATCGAGGAGGCTTAGATGGTATCGCACAGCACGCTCGCCAATGTTGTAGCCCCGCTCACTCAGGAGGTCTCCGATCCGTCTCGCGCCCACTGGCACCCCACTCTCGCTTAAGATCCTCAAAATCTCGATGATCTTCCGCTGAACTGAGATCTCAGTCATCTCCTCTGACCGCCCTCACAAACGCCCTGAATACCGGTGCCGGGTTATCAGGCTTTGACTTAAACTCAGGGTGAAACTGCGTTCCAATGAAGAACGGGTGTGATGGGATCTCTACAATTTCCATTCTGTTACCGTTCTTTCCTGAAAATATCATGCCTTTATCTTCTATGGCAGTTATGTACGCTGGATTCACCTCATATCTGTGTCTGTGTCGCTCAACGATCTGTTCTTCCCCGTAGATTTCGTAAGCGCGCGTACCCTTCAAGACCGTGATCTCAGAATTTCCGAGCCGCATCGTACCACCCATATTCTCGATATCTCGCTGCTCAGGTAGTATCTCGATCACAGGAAATGGCGTATCTGTGATCTCAGCACTCGATGCTCCTTCCAGGCCGAGAACATTCCTGGCAAACTCAACGACCGCAAGCTGGAATCCAAAGCAGAGACCCAAAAAGGGTATTCGATTCTCCCTCGCATACTCAATCGCTTTTATCTTGCCTTCAGAGCCCCTGATCCCAAATCCACCTGGAACAAGGATGCCGCCGACGTCACCGAATACCTCATCCAGATCATCCATAGTTTCAAGTTCCTCTGCTTCAACCCAGTTTATATCAACCAGGCAGCCCGCATCAACGCCTGCATGTTTAAGCGCCTCCTTTATCGAGAGGTACGCATCCTCTATCTCCGTGTACTTTCCAACGACAGCAATCCTGACACGTTTATCAAGCGATCGCATCTTTGCAACCATATCATTCCATCTCGTATCATCTACCTCGGATGTGAGCTTGAAACGATCGAGCAGATAATCAGAGATACCCTCTTCTTCAAGGATAAGCGGCACCTCATAGATCTCTTTAGCATCATACGCACTGATAACAGCCGCAAGTGGGACATCACAGAAAAGAGCGAGTTTATCACGGGCAGAAGGGTTCAACCGATCTTTTGATCTCACAACGATGATATCGGGGTGGATTCCAACTTCCCTCAACTCCTTTACTGAGTGCTGTGACGGTTTTGTCTTCTGATCACCCATCGAGTCGGTTGGAACGAGCGTAACATGGATGAATATACAATCATCGGGGTTTTCTCTGTGCATCTGCCTGACAGCCTCTAAAAATGGCATCGACTCGATATCACCGACCGTACCACCAACCTCTACAATACAAATCTCAGCACCGCTCTTTTCTGCAACCTTCCTGATTGTATCCTTGATCTCATTTGTTATGTGCGGTATGATCTGGACGGTCGATCCGAGATACTCGCCTCGTCGCTCCTTCTCGATGACAGCGCGGTAGATCTTTCCTGTTGTAATGTTGTGATCCTTCTCAAACTCCACATTCATAAACCGCTCATAATGTCCAAGATCAAGATCGACCTCACCACCGTCTTTCAATATGTAGACCTCGCCGTGCTGAAACGGGTTCATCGTCCCTGCATCGCAGTTGAGGTAGGGGTCTATCTTGATCGCAGTCACCCTGAATCCTTTGTTCTTGAGCAGACGTCCGATAGAGGCTGCTGTAATCCCTTTTCCAAGCCCGCTCATCACACCGCCTGTCACGATAATATATTTCATCCCTGACTCCTGTAGATATTAAAGATGTAGAATATTAGAAGCATAACTCCAATCGAAGCGAGAAGAGAAGCCCAGAACGATGCCGGATTGAGGAGGAAGACGTAGAGAAGCAGGATCAAGATCGTTGAAGTTATGCCGATTAAGATTTTCAGATCTTCCGGCAATTTGACCGATTTTCTTCTACCTTTGAGAGGGGTTTTCTCCCTGATCTTGATCCCACGGATGCGTTTGGGTAGCATCTCAACCTTTATCGGATCCTTCTCGATGAAAGTACTTTTTCGCTCACTCTTCCTATCCTCCCCTCCCAACGTGATCGTGAAGCCGCCCTTTGCAGAGCCGTATCCGCTTATAATATGAATCTTGCCGGTATATACACCATCGCCACTATCTTTTGGAAGCCTCGCAAGAACCGGGACTTTCTCCTCGGTTCGGACGTATGGGTTGTCATTTATGATCGATAGATATCCTTTAAGTTCCCTGCTCACGGCGAGGTGGACGTGGGTTGGGATCGTGTAGTTTATGATCGTGATCGTGAAGCTGACCTCATCGCCTGGGTGCATGGGTAGCCTCATCTCTCCATGATCGAACTCAATTGAGTCTGGGCCTTTTCTCCCTATATGTACTTTCTGTTCCATATCCAGCATCTTATGCCCTTAATTCTGGTGGTAGCATATTTGGGATCCCATCCTCGATCGGATACGTTATGCCGCAAACCAAACATCGTAAGTACCCTGCCTCGATCTCATCACCCTCGATCGTAACCTCAAGTTCAAGATCGCCTTTGCAGACAGGGCACGCAAGAATCTCCATAAGCTCACGCTTCATAACGTTCATTACCGCCCTTGTAATTATTAAAGTTATGCCAGAAGAGATTAAACCAGCCCCGCTTACTTATGCCCAAAACACGCCACAATCCTATCTTTATCAACCGTCCTTAAGGAGGTAGTAATTCATTACGAAAAGCGCCCTGAAACTCATAGACAGGAATAACTCGAACTTCTCTCGAGCGAGGGATGCATTTCCTGACCAAATGCAAGTGAGTACCCAATGAAAAGAAACGAGTGCATCATGCCGTTCTGGGCGTATTATCGCTATTTGAATCCTTCTCCAATCTGACCCTCGAATGCGTAATCCTTGTTACCCCCACCTCACCAAACGCCTCAAGCGTTGATCTCACTTTACGATCCCCAACAGCAAATACAGCATCGCCGAGCATCGCCATTGATGCCATACCACCTGCGAATTCAACAGCTTCAATCGCATCCGCTGTCCTGGAACTTAAAAGTCCTGTTTTTTCACTGAACTCCTTTGAGAGTTGCATGAACCGAGAAAAGGTTGGCTTCTTGAGGATCTCTTTCAAAGCATAACTTCCAGCACGATTTATCGCACGCGCCGCATCCTCATCTGTTAAAATCGCTTTTGTTGAGCATTTTCCAAGCACGACATAAAATATTTCATGCTCGCAGGAGGGAATCGAATCAAGAATCCCAAAACCAGGCCCTCCCGCCTTCTTTCTAAGGACAACCCCCCCGCGGTCTGCTGCGATAACATCTCCAAGACCTGTAACCTCCTCAACCTCTGCAATATGTGCGATCTGTCCAAGTTCCATACCCGTCTTTCCGAGAGAAAAGAGTTCATTGAGGGCATACGCCGTTGCAAGAGCGGATGCAGCAGATGCACCAAAACCACCACCAACAGGTGTTTGATGTAAGCATTCAATCCTGACAGGTCGGTCTGCGAGCTTCTTCACAACCCGCATCGTTGTTCTTGCCTCGATCTTTGAGCCGTTCACAAGGATCTCATACTCATCAGCGAAGGATGCGGTGACCTCACACCCTGCCTCAAGCACGATCCCACACCCGCATGATCCGCTTCTAAGTGGATCGGGTTCCCGGTGGATCACAAAGAAACCTGTGATGTGCGATGGCGCCCATGCTCGCGTAATTTTTTTATCAGAACTCATTTTATACCCCAATCCCCTCTCAACCTGTAATATGCGACTACAATAAGAATGGCGATGATCGTAACGAGGATCGTGATCCATCCAAAATAAAGCTTAAGAAAATCAACGATCTGCTCTCCATAGAGGTAGAGTACAACACCCTCTGTCATGAATCTCAGTCCTCTACCGATCAGGGATGCGATGATAAATCTACCAGGATTTAGATAGAATATCCCTGCTGCGATCGTGAAGACCTTGTAGGGTATCGGCGTAAGACCTGCTATACCAACAGCCCACGCCTCATATCGGTTAAAATAGTCATGGACATTCTCGATATGCTCCTTCTTAACAAAACGCTCAAGTACTGGCTCACCAACCTTAAATCCAATCCAGTATCCGAATATACCACCCAGGACCGATCCGACCGTTGCGATAACGCCGTAAAGGATCGCATCCGCCGGGGCCAGGAGAGCGAGACCAATGAGAAGCATATCTGGTGGGACCGGGAAGAACGATGATTCGATGAATGCAAGCAGAAACAGCCCTGCAGATCCATAAGGTTCGAGGATCGCGATCGTCCAGTCGACAAGATCGGTGAATATAGGCATTACTGAGTTCTCAGATTTAATTGAGCCTGAGATTAAGCTTTTTCTCGGCTAAGGTTACACCGTTGCCCTTCAATGTCACTGTAACCTCGTAATCGCCTGCAAGACTCACACCTTCCATCTCTGCATCTGTCTGAAAACTCGCGCTGAGCGTTCCAGTTTCACCTGGCTTTACGTTAACGGTATATTTCAGTCTGATTGTCTTCGATCGCTCTTCGTCGCTCAGGGTCTTCAAAGCCATTTTTCCAAGCATACTATCAAGATTCTCACAGTATGCCCTGATCACAACCTCTTCACTGGTGAGATCCGCTTCCCCGGTATTCTCAAAATTGAGGCTGACCTTTACTTTATCTCCAGCGTTGTAACTTGGCTTATCGAACTCGATCGAGACAATCCTGCCACTCACTTCCTGAGAAGATGATGCTGGTGTTGCTCCAGGGGTGGCTGAAACATCTTCCACCTCATCATTTGAGAATTCAATTATGAGTGCTCCAGCTGTTATCAATGTCAGTACTGCGATCATGATCAACGGTCTTCTTCTATCCATATCCATGATGGTAACTTCGCTTCTATCTGATATTTATCTTTTGATGGAGAAACCTTCATAACACACCAGCGATCTTCGATTACTATGGAAGCCCCCGCGATCGTGACCCATGACCTCGTCAGGCGGTTTGATGATCTTACCGCTGTCGATCATGTGAGTCTTAAAATTCAAAAAGGCGAGCTATTCGGACTTTTAGGTCCAAATGGAGCTGGAAAGACGACGATAGTCAAGATACTTACCACGCTCATCAAACCAACCGCTGGATCTGCGACGGTCTGGGGATATGACATACTTAAGGATCAGGACATGATAAGGGCACATATAGGGGTCGTATTTCAGGATCCAAGCGTGGATAACAAGCTTACAGGAAGAGAGAATCTCGACTTTCATGCGAGGATGTATGGGCTCGATCGTGCCACCCGGGAGCGGCGGGTCGAGGAGGTGCTTAAGCTTGTGGAATTGAGTGATAAAGCCGATATACTTCTCGGAAAGTATTCAGGTGGGATGCAGCGGAGGCTTGAGATTGCAAGGGGACTTATGCACCATCCAAATGTTCTATTCCTCGATGAACCGACATTGGGACTTGATGCACAGACGCGCAGGCACATCTGGAGTTACATAAAAGAGATGAACGAATCCGAGCACGTTACAATTATTCTTACAACGCACTACATGGAGGAAGCAGATTTTCTATGTGATCGGGTGGCGATAATCGATCATGGAAGGATCATCGTATGTGACCATCCAGGTGTACTTAAAAGTATGGTAAGATCCGAAGAACTTCCAGATCCATCGCTTGAGGATGTCTTTCTCCACTTCACAGGTAGAGAGATACGGGATGAAGAGGGGAATGAAGGGCAGCATGCAAGAAAGATCATGCGACACTGGAGGATGAAGAGGCGATAAGATGAATCTAATCAATCCACAGGCGATCTACACGCTCTGGCTCAGAGAGATGCTGAGATTCCTCAGGATGAAGAGCCGTGTCATCGGAGCTCTGGGTATGCCCTTTTTCTTTCTCGCATTTTTGAGCGTTGGATTTCGTAATACAAGCTTTTCTACGACCAGTATTGACTATACAAGTTTTCTAACCCCGGGGATCATTGGTATGACACTTCTATTCTCATCGACCTTCACCGGAATCTCGGTTCTATGGGATAAGGAGTTTGGCTTCTTGAAGGAGATCATGGTAACGCCTGTCAGCCGTATCTCGATCCTGCTTGGACGAATCGCAGGGGGAGCAACGACAGCGATCATGGAGGCACTGATTATTCTCTTTGCAGCGGTTGTGATAGGTTTCAACCTTCGTGGCATCTATGGCGATTCGAGCGTCAAAGGCATGGTTTCTGGCGTGATTTTAGCATTCATTTTGATGGTGCTTATCGCGACAACATTCATCTCGCTGGGCGTATCATTCGCATCCCTCATGGAAGATATGGAAGGCTACTCCCTCGTCATGAACTTCGTAATATTTCCATTATTCTTCCTATCTGGCGCCCTCTTTCCGATAGATAACCTGCCATCTTCTGTCAGGTTTCTCGCGTTTCTTGATCCTCTCACGTATGGTGTTGATGGCCTTAGAGGATGCCTCATTGGAGAATCGGAGCTTTCGATATTTATTGATCTTCTTGCACTCATTGTAAGCTCCCTCATAATGCTTGCATTCGGCTCATACCTCTTCAAGCATACCGAGGTAGATTGAATCGGAGCTTTAAATATTTGAGCACATTACCAGTTTTCTGTGTGGATCAAACTTAAAATGTTGTGCATAGATAGTACGATCTGGTGGTATAGAGGTGGTGAGAAGGTGAGAACAATATACGTGATTTCGTGGATCGTCACGATCTTCGCAATCCTTTCGGTGGCTTCACATGCATTTGGCGTCCCATGGGGGCTTGATGCAATACACGGAACCTCTATGGAGCCATTGATAACCGAAAAAGACATCGTGGTGGTTATTCCGTATTTACCCGATCTTATGGGTGAGCCAGATGTTGGTGAAATCATCGTTTTTAAGAGCGATAAAACAGAATACATGGTGATGCATCGAGTATTTGATGTTTTAGGAGAAAATGATGGGTATATTACAAAAGGAGATAATATCGAAAGACCTGATCAGGAACTCGGGATGGATATCGTAAAATGTGAGGATATCTACGGAGTTGTACCGGAATTTTTTGGACATCCCCTAATGATCCCGAAGATCGGGGTCCTGCCACATACGCTGCTCGAGCTTGATCCCGATCTCAGGCAGTATCTGAGGGGTTTCATACTTATATTTCTTATAATCTCGCTTGTCATCGATTCGAGACGGATACTGATGGGCAAATAAGGAGACTAAATAGATAGAAGAATCAGCGACCAGATTCAAGCACCTCACCGATCTTCGCCCGCAGGATCTCATTAACCCGCTTTCCATCGATCTTACCACGAAGACGCTCCATCACCGGACCCATGAGCGGCCCAACAGCACGCTCGCCTTTCTCAAGCACAAACGCTCTCCTGGATTCTACGATCTCATTGATGATTCCCTCAATCTCAATTTCATCGACCGCACCAAGACCAATTTTCTCAACGGCTGACGTGATCTCAATCCCAGGATTGGATGCAACTTCCTTTAATATCGGTCCAATAGCCTCTTTTGCAAACTTACCACTATCTAAAAGTTTGAATACAGTAATAAAGTCCTCATCCCGAATATTACCCGGATCAACGCCTTCTCTTCTGATCTCAACGAGCGTTGAGGTCAACGTGGTTGCGATCAGAGGCGCAGATAAATTTGTAATCCTCAAAACTTCCTCAAATAGATTTGCAAAAGGCGATCTTGCAATCTCGGCTGCGATCTCCTCATTTAACCCATACTCGGTAAGATAGCGATTTTTCTTATCGGTTATAAGCTCAGGGATCTCGATACCCTTTAGAAGCTCCTCACCTATCACAACAGGTGGAATATCTGTCTCAGGATACATCCGATCCGCCCCAGGAAGTGGCCTCAGATAGGCTGTAGTACTACCACCAGGAAGCACTCGACGGGTCTCTTCTGGAACGCCAACAAGCGCCTCCTTTGCTCGATGGATTACCGCCTCAAGTGCCCGCTTCAGGATCTCTCGTTCACCTGCAACAAATACAACTGCATCCTCACGTGATGCTCCAACCTCTCTCTTGAGTTCGCTGACCTCAGCCTCACTGATCCCATAGGCGGGCATCTCGTCTGTGTGGAAGATCCCTCCAAGCCCGAAGCGTTGAGCTCGATCTGAGAACTCACTTCCAAGCCTTCTATCTTGCTGTATCTCACGCCCAAGAAGATCCGCAAAACCTTGAAGACATATCGCAAGAACAGCACCGTCACGCGATTTAAGTCCCTGCTTTATAATCTTTGATCCCGTACCTTCGAAGACCTGTGTCACATCAAAGATCTCATCATTTACAGAAGCACCCCGCATTTTAAGATCGTCCCTGAGCTTTAGCAGGTTCACCTGCCTTAAAACCTCGTTTTTAACGATTCCCTCGATTGACTTTAGCTCCTGTACACCTTTGATCTCAACCCTTGCCCCCTCGGCGATTGAGACGTTTATATCCTGCCTGATCGTTCCAATCCCCCGCTTGACCATTCCCGTGGATCTCAGGATCATTCCGATCTCTTCTGCAACCTTTCTTGCATGTTCGGGACTCTTTATATCTGGATCTGTTCCGATCTCGAGAAGCGGTATCCCAAGCCTATCGAGCGAGTAGATTGTCTTGCTGCCATCTTCTCCAACCTTCTGGCATGCCTCCTCCTCAAGGCAGAGAACACTCACACCGACATCGCCGCCCTTGACCTCGATCATTCCATCAAGTCCTATGAGTGCGGTCCTCTGGAAGCCTGTTGTGTTCGAACCATCGATCACGATCTTCCGCATCGTATGAACTTCATCCACAAGATCTGTCTTCAACATCAATCCGATCATGAGTGCGACCCGTAAAGCTTCTGAATTGAGCTTTCTCGGAGGCTCTTCGTCGTTTTCAACAAGACACGTCGTATCGTAGGCTTTGTAAACAAAAATCCGATTGTATGTCGATTCCTCCTCTGCTGCACGATCCACTGTACCGATCTCGCTCTTTGAGGGTCTCAGGAACCTGAAAAATTCAAAATTGGACGATTCAACATCTCTTAAACTTGTGGGGCAGTGGCAGAAGAGTTTACAACGTGTATCAAGCTGCTGATGTATCTCCAATCCTGCCATAAACCCAAGTTTTTCGTAATCAAGATCTGAATCCATCTTGGACAGTCCAGTTCAGGCAAACATCACACTGGAGACCTCTGATTCTATTGATGGTTTCGTAGAGGTCATGACCTTCTCAACCGCACGCTCGAAATCACTCCACTCAACCATTGCACGGTCGTTCTTGACCGCAAACATTCCTGCTTCCATCACGATCGCCTTCAGATCTGCACCTGTGGCATCTGATGTGAGCGCTGCCAGTTGATCAAAGCTGATATCATCTGCGATCTTCATCTTCTTTGAATGGATCTTTAAGATCTCAATCCTGGCCTCATAAGTCGGGAGAGGAACTGTAACGATCCGATCAAACCTACCAGGTCGAAGAAGTGCTGGGTCAAGTATATCATGCCTGTTTGTGGCTGCCATCAACTTGACATCGCCTCTTGGGTTGAACCCATCCATCTCGGCGAGAAGCTGCATCAACGTTCTCTGAACCTCTCTGTCTCCAGAGGTTCCAGTATCGATCCTCCTTGCACCGACCGCATCGAGTTCATCGATGAAGATTATACTTGGGGCTTTTTCTTTTGCGAGCAAGAATATCTCACGCACAAGACGCGCTCCTTCCCCAATGTACTTCTGTACAAGTTCAGATCCCACGATCCTGATAAAGGTAGCGTTCGTCTCCTTTGCAACAGCCTTGGCGAGCATCGTCTTACCTGTTCCAGGCGGCCCTATGAGAAGAACCCCTTTTGGCGGTTCAACACCAATCCGTTCAAATCGCTCTGGATCGGTAAGTGGAAGCTCAACCGTCTCTCTAAGCTCTTCTATCTGGACTTCCAGTCCCCCGATATCCTCATAACTGATCGTTGGGGTATCAATTATCTCCATCCCATGAACGAGCGGATCTTTCGGTGATGGAAGTACCTTCACAACCGCCAACGATTGCTGATTCAGAGCAACCTGAGAGCCGGGATAAATCTCGCCCTCACCAATGAATGTGCTAACATTTACAACAAAGTTCGGTCCTGCACTGCTCTTGATCAGGACCCTATCGTCGTCAAGCGTTTCAATAACGGTCCCTACGAGAAGAGGTGGGGCTTTCATGCGTTCAATCTCGCTTCTAAGTCGCCTCACCTCACGTTCATATTTCACCTTCTGGCTCTCGGCAAACTTCTTCTCTGACTCTACCTTTCGAGTCTCCTCTTTCAACTTTATGTTGTGCTCCTCGAGCTGGTGCATTCGATCGAGCAGGTACTGGGAGAACTCATCGGGATCTTTATCAATTTTTTTAAGATCGAGATCATCCGCTCCATCCTTACCTGTTTTTGGAGATGCCCCTGTTGTCCCCATGATTATTATCTCTGTCAGCGGTTTATAAAAGTTTTTTCATCTAAGAAATAACTTATGAAGGGGATC
This sequence comes from Candidatus Syntropharchaeum sp., assembly GCA_026134025.1. Classification (GTDB taxonomy): domain Archaea; phylum Halobacteriota; class Syntropharchaeia; order Syntropharchaeales; family Syntropharchaeaceae; genus Syntropharchaeum. Next base: position 49,771 of record JAOQII010000003.1, on the reverse strand, counting down.
ACTATCACTATACTCATGGAGATTCAGAATGTAATCGGTGTTTGCGGCTCTCATAACAGCGGTAAGACCACACTCATCGTTGAGGTTATTAAACGGCTGAAAAAAGATGGATACAAAGTTGCAACAATAAAAAGTATCCCAAGAGAGTTTTCAATCGACAAAAAAGGCAAAGATACCTGGAAACATGGTGATGCTGGTGCAGATGCTGTTGTCGCACTATCAGAAAACGAGACCGCGCTCATCCTTAAACGTGGGATGAAACTTGAGCGCGTTCTTGAGATCCTGAATGAGGTTATAGAGCCAGATCTCATCCTTCTTGAAGGAAAAAAGAAAGAAAGGAGGATTCCTAAGATAGTGGTTGGTGATTTAAACGTGGATGACGCGTTCAGGTATGACGGAAACTTCGAGGAACTTATCGACTGGATCAAGTCGCTCTTGGTATCTTCTGATAGATCTTCTCCCTATGGTTGATCGTTTTAAATAGATTCGCTGCTTTACCAACGAGTGTCTCGCTCTTACCTGTTACAAGGTACCCATAATCCTTGAGTCCTCTGTAGAACTTCATGTAGAGATCCTTCTGCTGTTCCCTTGAGAAGTAAATTATGACGTTTCTACAGAAGATCACATCACAATAACCGATCTCTTTTTCGCGGATCAGATCGTGCTTTTTGAATCGAATCATCCGCTTTAAATCGTCGTTTACTCGGTAAAGATCTTTTTCCCTGGTAAAGTAAATCTGAATCTCCTTATCCATCATGTTCTTAAGCGCATCTTTCTTATACACCCCCTCTCGCGCCTTATTCAACGAGCCAGGATCAATATCTGACGCGATGATCTGGGTGCTTAGATCACGGTGCATGACCCCCAGTGTCTTTCTAAGAAGAATGGCGAGCGAGTATGCTTCTTCGCCGCTTGAACACCCTGCACTCCAGATCCTCAGCGTTTTATCTCCTCTCTTAACCTTTGCAGCTACCAGATCTCTTAGAACAGCAGTAAATGCCTCATAGACCGGGGGATCTCTCATAAACTCCGTGACGTTGACGGTGAGCGTATCCAGCAATTTCTCATATTCCTGCTGATCAGAATCGAGGAGTTTTATGTAGTCTCTGAAGGTCGTTACCCGCGTTGCTCGCATCCGTATCGCGAATCGTCGTTTAAGAAATGAATCTTTGTACTGGCTACAATCGAATGTGACGTCCCTCTTAACCTTTGTCTTCAAATCCTCAAAGTACGCATCATCCCCCCCTAACATCAATATATATTAGATCCGAAAATATAAATAACTTTTTTAGCATTGGGTGAGCAAAGTTAAACAGTTGCGAGAAGAGGTTGATAACAGGTTGATGATATGCAATGTGAGATGTGTGGATCCGAGATCATCGGAAAGCCCAACCGTATCCTGATAGAGGGGTCTGAGCTTATCGTATGTGGCACGTGCCTGCGATACGGGAAAGAGATTGAGGATAACATGGATAAAGGAAGGGTCTCCCCGCCTGGTTTAAGGGAGAGAAGGAGGCCCAAACGCAGTATCTTCGATAATATCGTGGATGAGCTTATTTCTAACTATGGCGCAAAGATCAGGGAGGCGAGACAGAAACGACAGTGGTCATCCGAGGATCTGGCAAAACGTATCAACGAGAAAGAATCACTCATAAAGAAGGTTGAGCGGGAAGATATAACGCCCGATGATGCGCTCGTAAAGAAGCTCGAGTCTGTGCTTTCGATCAAACTAACTGAAGGTATCGAAGAGGCGAATCCTGGCAGAATAAAAAGTGGGGGAACACTGACACTCGGAGATATCGTTAACCTCAGGCGGAAGTAAGACCAAAAAAAACCTTTAGCATTATCGCTGATACGATTATGCAGATCGATAGGGAGGAGAGAAACAGGCTGAATGTGGGCACCTCTTCAAAAAAGCTTACAACCCCTCCGATCAGTGTCACAACGACGAAAGATGCGAGGATTGCGAAAATCCCCCCTCTTGTGATCGTTTTGAGATCGTCCTCCTGGTTCAGTATCACGGAGCCTGTGACAAATGTGAGTGCCAGTATCAGAAGAAGGTAGTGTCGTGGAATGGGCAATCCATCTACGGCGATCTCATTTATTCCGAATGCTATCATGACGATAATAACTGCGAGTCCTATCGAGGCTGCAAGTGGTATAATGACCCGATCAAGCTTATTCTTCATCAAGTGTCATCTCCCGCTCTTCAAGCTCTCCATCCTTCCCCCGCACCAGAACTTCAAGCCGTTTCTCGATTACATCAAGCTTCAGGTTGCAGATCTTTGATAGCCTGACACCTTCCTCAAAGACTTTCAGGGACTCCTCCAATGGTAGATCTCCATCCTCAAGAAGCTTTGCGATCTCCTCAAGCTGTTTCATAGCCTCCTCAAACGTGAGATCTTCTGCCATATCTTCTTTTTCTTCCTTCATTGTATCTATCTCAATCAAAATCCTTTATAATCCTTTGTAACATATAAAGAATCATGCCAGGGAAGGAAGAGAACTTCAGTGAATGGTACAACGAGATACTCCAGACAGCCGAGATCATGGATGTCAGATACCCGGTGAAAGGGCTTTATGTCTGGTTTCCATTCGGTTTTGCGATGCGAAGGTACGTCTATGATCTTCTACGATCGTTGCTTGATCGAGATCACGAGGAGGTTCTCTTCCCACTGCTCGTACCTGAACAGGAGTTTATGAAGGAGGCAGAACACATAAAAGGCTTTGAGAATGAGGTCTACTGGGTTACAAGAGGCGGTCAAAACGAACTTGATGTACCACTTGTCCTCAGGCCGACCTCTGAGACCGCGATATACCCGATCTTCAAGCTCTGGATTCGTTCTCACCGAGATCTGCCGATAAAGGTCTACCAGATCGTAAACACCTTCCGCCATGAGACAAAACACACACGCCCACTCATCCGCCTCAGAGAGATTACATCGTTTAAAGAGGCTCATACAGCACACACAACCTGGGATGATGCCGAGAATCAGGTAAAAGACGCGGTCAAACTCTACAAGGACTTTTTCACCCAGCTTGCAATCCCGCATCTTATAACCCGACGGCCTGAGTGGGACAAGTTCCCGGGGGCAGCGTACACGATCGCATTTGATACGATCATGCCTGATGGTAGGACGCTCCAGATCGGGACGATCCATAACCTTGGGGATAATTTTGCCCGCACCTTCGATATCCGTTATGAAGACGCTGAAGGGGAGCAGCAATACGCCAATCAGACCTGTTACGGGATCTCGGAACGGTGCATAGCTGCCCTCATCTCGGTACACGGTGATAAAAAGGGGCTTGTTCTTCCGCCTGAGGTTGCACCTTACCAGGTCGTGATCGTCCCGATCGTATTCTCAGATGAGCGAAAAGCTGAGATCCTCGATGCTGCGGGATCACTTCTTCTGCGTTTGAAGGAGGAAGGGGTACGGGTCGTACTCGATGATCGTGACGAGCGACCTGGGGCAAAATATTACCGATGGGAGCAGAAAGGAGTGCCTCTCAGGGTTGAAATTGGGCCAAAAGACCTTGATGAAGGTGTGTACACACTTGCAAGAAGAGATGGCAATCCAAAATCTAAGGTCAGGTTCGATGAGATCTTTGATCGCATTAAAACGACGTTTGAAGATATTCACGCAAACATCCAGAAAAACGCCGAGGAGGCATTCAAATCAAAAATCAAGGATTGTAGAACGTTTGATGAGATAAAAGATGCGACAAAGAGCGGTGTTGCAAGGATCTACTGGTGTGGGAATCCTGACTGTGGCCAGAGAATCGAGGATCAGCTTGATCTGAGCCTTCTCGGAATAAGCGAAGAAACTGATGATCATGGATCGTGTATAGTCTGTTCAAAAGGTAATTCCAGGGTGAGTTATCTCGCGAGGACGTTCTAAGGTGAGATCAAAGGACGGGATGGTACATCTTCTTGCTCTCACTGTCTTCATCGTGATGGTGGGTGTGGGAATAATTGCACCGATCATTCCACTCTATGCAGACAGCCTTGGTGCGACAGGGTTCTGGATAGGGTTCATATATGCAGGTTTTGCGATATCCCGTGCGATCTTCATGCCCCTGATCGGGAAGCTCTCGGATACAAGGGGAAGAAAGATCTTCATAACGCTTGGGCTTCTACTCTATAGTTTAATATCGCTCGGTTATGTCTATTCAACAGACGTCTATGAACTTGCCGGGGTTAGGATTATAAGCGGGCTTGGATCTGCGATGGTAACCCCTATAGCATTCGCTTATGCTGCAGAGATCGCACCTGAGAGGGGTGAAGGCAAGGTTCTTGGTGAGGTCGGGATGGCACTCTCTGTTGGTATCGGCGTCGGCGTCCTTTTAGGAGGTGCGCTATCTGATCACTTCGGAATGGCTGTTCCGTTCTACACGATGGGTGCACTTTCGGCGTTCACGCTGATACTCGTTATATGGCTCTTTCCAGGTGAGCACCATGAGGTACGAAGACGTGGATCTGGTGGCTATAGTTTCAAAAAGATCCTTGGTTATGACGTGGTCAAGGGTGTATCCAGTTTCAGGTTTGTCAACTCGTTTGCGATCGGTGCAATAATGTCTTTCCTCCCGATTTATGCCACGGGGCTTGAGATAACACCTACTGGCATTGGGATACTTCTTTCTGTGAATATCATGCTTGCAGGAATTTTTCAACCCTACTTCGGGGCATTTGCAGATCGAATAAACAGGGTCTGGCTCGTCTTTTCAGGAAGCATCATCTCCTCAATCACCTTATTGCTGATCCCCTTTGCTGGAACTTTCAATCATCTTCTTCTATTAAACATCGTGATGGGTGCATTCGGTGCGATTGCTGTCCCAGCCTCGCTTGCGATGATGACGGACGTGGGACGCGATGCAGGCATGGGTTCAGTTATGGGGGTATACAATAGCGCGATGAGTGCTGGTATGGCAACAGGCCCGATCATCTCAGGCCTTATAATGGATGCCTGGGATCTCGATCAGGTCTTTATACTGGCTGGCACGATCTCATGTCTGGGAAGTCTTTACTTCTTATGGTGCACAGGGAGTTTTAGAGGATGAAGATGGATCTGGGGGCAAAAATCACATTCATCGATGGCCAGCTTGCGACACTAAATCTCGTCCCTGGAAGCTCGGTTTATGGTGAGCGGCTTCTTGGAGATTACAGATCATGGAGTCCGAGAAGGAGTAAGCTTGCATCTGCCCTGCTCAAAGGTCTGAAGCTTCCGTTGAGTGCAGATTCGAGCGTGCTCTACCTCGGTGCGTCAACCGGGACAACCGCGAGCCATCTCTCGGATATTCTCTCAGATGGTATCCTTTATCTCGTTGAGTTCGCAAAAAAGCCGATGGAAAAGCTTGTTAGCCTCTGTGAAGCGAGGTATAATATGATACCGATCTTTGAGGATGCAAATCACCCTGAGCGATACCTCGGGATTGTGGGAGAGGTTGATCTGATCTACCAGGATATTTCACAGCCCAACCAGGTAGAGATACTGATAAAGAATGCGGATCATCTTCTCAAAAAGAGCGGGTGGGTTATTATCGCGATAAAAGCAAGAAGCATCGATCTCGCAAGATCCTCAGAAGATATATTCAGATCCGAGCTTGAGAAGTTCTCCATGCGATTTGAGATTGAAGAGACGTTTGATCTCTCGCCTGGGTATAGGGATCATCTGATGGTGGTTGGTAAGCTATCATCCAATTAACTTAACACCCAGGATGGGCAAATAGGCGATTCTGGCGAAGATTCTGATATAAGAGAAGAGGCGATATAAATCTCTTCGAACAGAGGTTTTTCAAAATTCTCTTGAGAAAAATGATACAACCTATTCACACAAACCCTTAAAAAACGCAGCGACAGCGCGAGAGATTTCTTCGACCACGCCCATGCCAGTGTAGAAGTGATCGGTATCAAGTATCAGCAAAGATTTTTCACCATCAATCTTCCTGTACAGTATCTCAAAATTTGAGAAAGGCGCCACATCATCATATCTCCCGTGTATAAAGAATTTTGGAGCATCAAAGTTAAAATCAGCTCTTATATCGTCTATTGAATCGAGTATCGAGAGTGCAACAAAGCCCCTGAGTGGGACGTCCGTTCTGGATGCCGCGTTTGACGCGACAACAGCCCCATAAGAGTATCCAAGAAGCCCTATCCACCCTGTTTTCCCATCTAAATATTCGATGACGCCTACAACATCCTCAATCTCCCTCATACCTCGATCATATCTGCTGTAGTCGATCGATATTGCGGTAATCCCACGTGATGAGAGCGTATCTGCAATCTCACAGAGCCTGTAATCACGTCTTGATCCACCATAAAGCGGATGGGGCGGGCAGAGAACGACTGCAGGAAGATCTTCTGCTACTTCTCCGTAAATATCTGCTTTGATCCCGTTGATCTCAGTTATATCTTTCAAACCCCTTCTGCCTCATAGATCAACTGCTCAACCTCATCATAGGGGACCTCTTTGATCGGTTCAAGCCCGTCCACCAGGAGATATCGCCCAACCTCTCGCCCCTCTGCAACGAAATATCTCCCAATCAAAACATCCTCGACCCTGTGAAGCACGTCGATATCCTCGCTTAATATCTGATTAAGATCTGCACCTACAAGCTTCTCTGTCATCTCACGGCGGATCAGGACATCCTGTACAGACCGTCCATCGTCCATCACAGATTTTATCCGAAGATCGGGCTTGGTTTCAACAAATCCGTGCTCCTGGCATTCGCCGTCGACGACGCTACGGTTGCATTTGACACAGCGATAAATAACGCCACTTCCATCGTGTATCTTGACAAATATCCCCCTGTAGCTTACAATTTCTGACATCACCTCGAGATCTTCGTCCATCTCAATGATCGTTGTGTTACGGTTGAGTTTTATGTTGTACCTGCCCTGCCAGACATCGGTCACCGCATTTTCGATCGTGTAGACCTTATCGATATCCAGATCTGGCAGGTTAGAGCTCTTCCACTTTGTGAATTTTATTACGCCTCCCTCATCCCCTATCAGTCCTATCTGTGAAATAGCCTCGTGTCGACTCTCCCACAGCGTCAATACCTTCCCTTTGATCGTGACCCACTGATTTTCCTGTTTTATATCTTTTATACGTACCAGTTCGGATGTTTTATCTCGCTTATTATCCTGAATATCCTTCATAAAGTAGTTTGCAACGCTTCTCTTGGCTTCATCCGCTGAAACGCCGTAATCATCCATCAATAACCGCAATCGGCTCTCGATCTCGAACGCTTCTACCTCAATCCCGTTTCTTTCAAGCTTAAGTTTTATCTCCTCAACTATCTCTTCAATCACAGACTTTTCCTCCTTTACATCTCCTCTAACGCATCAATACCAAGTGTTTCAAGTGTTTCAGATAAAATGATCCTGGTTGCCTCGACCAGTGCAAGTCTCGCACTTCTGAGTTTGGGTTCAGCATTAAGCACAGAACAATCCCGGTAGAACATATTGAAGCTCTCAACAAGGTCTTTTGCATAAGTCGCAAGCAGGTTTGGCTTGAGCGAACTGGCGGCATCCTCGATCAGGTACGAGAACTTTGATAGCATCTTTATGAGCTTGACCTCCTGATCAGCTTTTAGTAGATCGATCGAGGTCAGATCAATGGTACCTTCTGTTAGATCAGCCCGCCTCAGGATACTACAGCAGCGGGCATGTGCGTACTGGATGTATGGGGCGCTCTGCTTCTCAAAGTCGAGCGCACTCCCCCAATCAAAGATCGTGGGCTTCTCTGCTGCAACCTTGACGATATCATATCTTATAGCACCCCTTGCAACGGCACGCGCGATTTCGGCGCGTTTTTCGGCTGATAGGTCATCCCGACGTTTCTCAACCTCAGCCAGCGCCCGTTTCTCAACCTCATCGATCAGTTCATCGGCACTTATGAACTTACCCTCTCTTGTGCTCATCGAACCTTCAGGAAGTGATACAAACTCAAAGATGACAATTTCAGGCTTCTTAACCCCTAAAGATCCAAGAATAAATGACAGCTGGCTTGATATAAGTTTATGATCCGCACCAAAGATATCAACAACTCGATCTCCACGTTCCGCCTTCCAGCGATGGTATGCAAGATCCCTTGTCGCGTAGATCGATGTTCCATCAGATCTGGAGATGACAAACTCCTTATCAAACCCTGCACCCTTAAGATCGATCATGAGTGCGCCCTCCTTCTCAAAGACGCTGATCGATTCACACGCCTTTATCTCAGATATAACCCTTAAAACCTCGCCCGATCTTACAAAATCGCTCTCCCAGACGAATAGATCGTGATCAACGCCAAGCCTTGCGAGTGAACGCCTGGTTCCCTCAAGGGATAAGCTCACAGCTTCCCTGAACCTGGATACAACCGCTTCATCACCCGCCTCGTTGAGTTTTATAAGCTCGTCGACTTCTGATTTAAGCTGAGGCTCCTCTTCTATCAGCCGGTTAGCCTTTATATAAACATCTGCGATCGCATGATCGAGTTTCTTTGACCTATCAAGCTCGAAGTGATTCAGACCAAAAACGACCATCGCGGCCTGCCGCCCCATATCATTCACATAATACTCCACCTCGACCTGCCAGCCTGCACGGCGCAGGATTCTCGCAAGTGTATCCCCGATCACCGTATTTCTGATGTGTCCGATGTGAAGTGGTCCGTCAGGGTTTGCAGATGTGTGTTCAAGGATTACAAGCCCTTCTTTTGTATCAAATCCGAGATTACCTTCGAGGATGGAACGAAGCGTTGTTGTGAGGAAATGATTGGATGCGTAAAAATTTATGTATGGACCTGAAGCCTTGACAGCCGCTATAAACTTCTCTCTGGCAAGATTTATTCTTTCAACGATCTCTGTTGCTGCCTTACCTGGTGCGATCTTATAGGCGGAGGCGATCCTGTAGCAGACGGTTGAAGCTAAATCTGCAAACGGAGAAATTCCAAGCTCGAGATCATCTACCGTGAAACCCGCATCTTCTATCGCTTTTTTGAGTGTCGCCTCAACTTCGCGCTTAAATTGTATAAACATCCTTATGCTCCACGATCCACCTGATCAGCTTAAGCATTGCTGCTCTTCTGTGTGATACCATGTTCTTTTCATCCCTTCTCATCTCGCCAAAGGTTTTATCGTCGTAAAGAAAGATCGGATCAAATCCGAATCCTTCCTTTCCCATCGCTTTCTTTGCGATCTCACCCTCCACAGATCCTGTAAATATCACAGGTTCATGGGAAGGTTCGCATAATGCAATTACAGATTTGAATATGGCTCTCCTATTTTTAATACGGGACATAAGCTTCAATATACCTTTATTTCCCAGTGTTTTATAGACGTAAGCCGAATAGGGACCTGGAAATCCATCCAGACTCTCGACAAAGAGCCCAGAATCCTCGATGATAAATGTCCGCTTGAAGATCTCGATCGCGTGAAGCGCGCCCCATCGTGCAACCTCTTCGAGCGTATCTGCCTGCACTTCAGGGTAGTCATATCCCACCTGCTTTATTACGATATCATGGGCTCTTCCAAGTTCTTCGAGTTCGCGCACCTTTCCTTCATTTCGGGTTATGAAAAGAAGAGTTCTCACGTTAAAACCCACTTCTATATCTTAATATTGCAGCAACCCCGCCAAACGCCCTAAAAAGCTGTCCACCCTCCTCAAAGTCTGTCGAAATGATCGCAACCTCTGTTCCCCGATCCTTTGCAATCCCAGATAGCTCAAAGACGACATCCACAAGATCTGTCACTTTTAAATTGCTCTTACAATTCGGGCAGGTTAAACCCTTTCCTATCTCATCTGTACTCATGCCAGGAATAAGATTGTAACTCTTCTCAAAGTTATATCCACAAGCTTCGCATTCAAACGTCGCTCTGACCTTATTCAACTCCTCTGAGAGTATCAGCACCTCGCATGCGCCTGCGTCAAGCGCGGTTCTGACCTCATCTTCTCCATAAGCTGTCAGTTTTTCATCGTTGACGAGTAGCTTCATGAAACGATCCATCACCTTCTTCTCCTTCATCAACTCAATCCCCTCAAGCGTCCCTTTCGCCGCGTCAAGAAGCTCATAGAGTCCAGACTCGTCTGTGTAGGAAACATCGAAGATATCAAGAACCTTTCGCCTCAGCTCGTGATGTAGAAACTCCCCCTTGATAAATTCCTCTTTCGTGGGGCTTGGTCCGCCGATCAGGATCCCAATAAGTTCCTCCCTTGGTATCGCAAGAAAAACCTCGTTCGCATGTTCACCTATCCTCGTATAAAATTCATGGATTGCGATCTCTCTCAAACGGCTGAAACGCTGTGCAGACTGCCCCCCCCGTCTGGTCTTACCAGGAACGGTCGATGTTGTATGTTTCAGGGCACTTATCGTCTTTCCTTTGAGAACTCCGATCGTAGCTTCTCTTTTATCTAAAACAATGAGTCCATAAGTTTTTTTATCTTCCAGGATCTCTTCCAGTGGCTCTAAAAGAAAACTAGAATCGCAGTGATAGCGATAGGATCGTATCGGTTCAGGTGGAATGATTATTGTTGTATCGAGGTTGGTCTTGTCGCCGCCGATATCAATTGCACCACAAAATATAGCGATACCATTCTCCGGTGGGCGCTTGATGTATCTAAGGCGCGAGAGTATCGAATCGAGAGCGCTCTGGACGTTTGTACGTGTTGATTTGCTCTTTATATTTGATGCCTGCCCGTGTTCATCCCTCAACTGTGAGGTAACATCCGAGATCTGCTTCTCGGGAGGAATATATACGGTTACAAGCTCTGTTCCTCTTCCTGATTTCTCTCTCAGTTCTTCGAGTTTCTTCTTGAACTCATACCGATCAAATTCTTCAACCATCTTCTATCATCATTTATATTCATCTTCGCGTTATGTTAATCTCTCGCTTCTTTGGTGTGAGCTGCAAAAGAATTGATTTGAGCTGTTCATCGGATATAGAAGATTTTAACCTCCCTGATTGCGCAAGTGCGATCAGTTGTAACTCAACCTGTTCTACAAACTCAGGTTTTGCCATCCTCAAGCTATTCAATCGTTCACGTGCTTCTGGGGTTAAAATTTGCCTCAATATCGCCTGTTTCTTCGATTCAAACTCTTTTTTTGCCTCTTCTTCCTGTGTCACCGCAGCCTGCTGCTGTGCAAGCTCCTGCATCCGTTTCTGCCTGAGAAGTTCCAGTTCATCATCAGCCATTTTACAACCTCCAATCAGGATTCAGATGTTTCAAGCTCTTTTTCAACCTCAAATGCAGTGTTATCAAGTAAGGATCTACCTCTGGAAGTTATTATCCTACCTTTGTTCATTTTTTTAACGTATCCTGCATTTTCAAGCTGCTGAAGTGCTTTTCTTATGACTGATCCGCTCCCTTTCTTGAAGTGTTCCGTTTTTAGACCCCGTCTGTGCCTCCCTCCATAGAAAGTTCCAAGACGTGCTGTGCCAACAGGTCCATCGATATAGACCCGCCTCAGGATTGATGAGCACCTGACAAACCACCAGTCGTCATCCACGGGCGGCATCTCACGGTTAACACCTGTCTTCACATATTTTCCCCATGTGGGTACGGTGATGGCTTTGTTCTTTTTCAGCTTCCCTACGAGCTTTTTGATTAGTGCATCTGGTGGTACATCATAGACTGTCGTCATCTCTTGCCTCCAATAGCAGTCCCTCTTATCTCCTGCTTGAATATATATTTAACTATCTGTTTAGCAAAAGTCTTATACATTGCGATCACGGGGTGAAGTGCAAAGCAAGGAGGATATCTATGGCTGAACGTAGAAGCAAGAAGGTCAAACCGATCTGCCTCTTTCCCTGTTCAGGCTTTAATATTCCGGGAGAGGCGGTAAGGATGGCATCTGGTATCATCTCTGAAGAGATCTACCCTGATATCAGTGAGACCATGGGGATCGTCGAGCTTACAAGGGCGTTCATCGATGGAAATGCCCAGGGATTCAAGAAGAAGCTTGGTAAGCAGAAGGTTGTAACGATCGATGGGTGCCAGTACCAGTGCGCAAGGGAATTTATCAGGAGATTCCTCCAGATAGAGCCAGATCGGGAGATTATATTCCGCCTGGCTGATAGAGAGGAAGTAGCAAACAAAATAACTCATACAAAAGAGGAGGACATAAAAGAAGCGGTACGTCTTATTAAAGCGTGTATAGATGAGTTTAATCCTCCAGCAGGTGCGAACCCTTAGGTTTTAAGGAGAAATTTCAAGAACCAAGTTCAAACCTTTGGTACGATCTTATTGGAATTCTTTATATACCACCAAAGATGAATATCCTTAATAATTGCTCAATGATCATTTATAGGAGTGGTTCTGTGCAGGAGATAGCCAAAGAGTACGATCATAAGCGTGTAGAGGCGAATTTGATTGATAAATGGGATGATAGTCTTTATTACTTTAATTGGGAATCTGATAAACTTCCTTATATCATTGATACACCGCCACCATACCCAACAGGAAGTTTTCATATAGGAAACGCACTCAACTGGTGTTATATCGATTTTATAGCGAGATATAAACGCATGCAGGGTTATAATGTTATGTTTCCGCAAGGTTGGGACTGCCATGGACTTCCCACAGAGGTTAAAGTAGAGGAGACGCATGGAATCACAAAAAGTGAACTTGATAGGGGTAAGTTTAGAGATTTATGCTGCAACTTGACATCATCGAATATCGAACGCATGCGAGAGACGATGAAAGCACTGGGGCTCTCGATCGACTGGTCAAATGAGTACATCACGATGGATCCAGACTACTACAAAAAGACACAGATCTCGTTCGTTCGTATGTATGAAAAGGACATGATATATCGTGAAGAGCATCCTGTGAACTGGTGTCCAAGGTGCAAGACCGCCATCGCATTCGCAGAAGTTGAATATGACGCAAGAAAAACCTCTTTAAACTACATTCACTTCGAAGGCATTGATATCGCAACCACGCGACCCGAGCTAATCCCTGCATGTGTCGCTGTTGCTGTCAACCCTGAAGATGAGAGGTTCAAGAATCTTGTGGGCAAGGAAGTTGGAGTACCCATATTCAATTACAATGTCCCTGTTATCGCCGATTCTGAGGTTGATCCCGAATTTGGTACAGGAATTGTTATGATCTGTACGTTTGGTGATAAGCAGGATGTTAGATGGTGGAAGGAGCACTCACTGCCGCTTAGAAAAGCGATCGATCGGGATGGTATGATGACCGAGATCGCTGACAGGTACGCTGGATTGGGGATTGCCGAGATGAAAGGGGCTATAATACGGGATCTCAAGGAACTTGATCTGATATACAGCGAAGAGGAGATTGAGCAGAACGTTGGACTGTGCTGGCGGTGCAAGACGCCGATTGAGATACTCTCAGAAAGACAGTGGTTTGTCAAGATCGAGCATGACAAGATCCTTGATGCGGCAGAGAAGATCGACTGGCATCCCGATTACATGATTGTAAGGCTCAAAAACTGGGTTGAGTCGATGGAATGGGACTGGTGCATCTCAAGGCAACGTCTATTCTCGACACCGATCCCTGTCTGGTACTGCAAAAAATGCGGTAAGACCCTTGTAGCAAAGGAGGATGAGTTACCACTTGATCCAACGATTGATTTGCCAAAAGAACCGTGTCCATGTGGTTCCACTGAGTTTGAAGCTGAGACAGATGTTCTTGATACCTGGATGGATAGTTCGATCTCTGCGCTTGCTGTTGGGGGCTGGCTTGGGGATAAGTTCATATTTCCAACGCAACTAAGGCCACAGGGACACGATATTATCCGTACGTGGGCGTTTTATACGATTTTGAGATCGATCGCACTCACAGATACGATTCCATGGGAGACGATCGTTATAAACGGGATGGTGCTCGGTGAGGATGGGCATAAGATGAGTAAATCTCGAGATAACATTACAGCCCCTGAGGAAGTGCTGGATAAATATGGTGCAGATGCGTTCAGGCAGTGGGCTGCAATCGGCGGATCGACCGGGTCTGATGTGATGTTTAGATGGAAGGACGTCGTTGCAGCCTCCCGTTTCCTCCAGAAGCTCTGGAGTATCCTTCGATTTTCGTTGATTCATATCGATAAAGAAGCGGCACCATACGAAAAACCTCAACAACTTTTCGCAATCGACAGATGGCTTCTTGCAAAACTCAACGCACTTGTCAGATCTGTGACAACGAAGATGGATGCGTACAGCTTCGATGAAGCGATCAAAGATATACGATCCTTTGCCTGGAATACGCTTGCAGATGACTACATCGAACTTGTAAAGTCACGATTGTACTCAGATATATCTGAAGGTCATAATTCTGCGTTGTATACACTCTATACAACTATGGAAACAATCTCAAGGCTTATCGCACCGTTTATGCCTTTTTTTGCAGAGGAGATGCACTCATACCTGCAGAAGGGGAGCGTGCATGCAAAAGCGTGGCCCCAGGTTGATTACGATCTGATCGATGACGCATCACTTGAGGAAGGAGAGGTGATAAGAAAGATCGTTGAGGCTGTCAGGAGGTACAAGTCGGATAACAAGATCGCGCTGAATGCACCTCTCAAAAAGATTGAGATCTACACAAATCTTCTTCTGGATCTTGAAGATATAAAAGGTACGTTGAAGAGCGAGGTTGAACTTGTAAGTTCTGTAACAAGACTTAACATGAAGGCGGTTGCGATCAAACCAAAGATGAACGCAATCGGTCCAATCTACAAGAAACAGGCTGGTGAGATCTCAAAGCGACTGCGTGAACTTGACCCGGTGGAGGTTGAAAAACTCGTAGAAGAGGGGAGTAAAGTCGAGATCGAACTTGCTGGGAATCGGATGCATATAGACGATTCGATGTTCGAGATTGAATACGCCTTTGAATCTAAGGGAGAACGGGTTGATCTACTGGAGGTTTCAGGGATAAAGATCGCGGTTGCGAGATGATTTCTTCGTTCCACCTCCTGTATTTCAATCCAGCGGCATAAACCTCGGCGGGTCGTTCAAGTTCATCTATGTAGAAGGGTATGTCAAGCGCGAGAAGCTCACGTCTCACCCTCTCAAGTACAGGAGCTTCGATCTGCCAGCATATAAGAATCAATGGTTTATCCGGGTGTTTTTCTACGATTGGTTTAAACATATCTTCAAGGTCGAACTCAATCTCCTCCATCAGTTCAAGTATTACAAATACCCCATCGACCCCTGGATCATCCATCAAAGCCGCAGCAGACTCCGTGTATCTGCGACCAACGTCGTCTCCAGATAACTCGATAGGTGGCCAGATATCCATCGGATTGAATGAAGTTATCCATGGGTTTGCAACCTCTCGAAGCCGATTAACAGTACCCTCGCAGAGGTTTGCAAGTACGAGGTTGTTTCGCTTCATCGACTCAAGAACAACGGATATACTTCCAGAAGAGACACTCACAACCCCTATTCGATTGCCATTCATCTTCAAACCGCTCTCAAATATCTTTCCAAACTCAAATAACTCATAGTATCTATTAACAACGATAACGCCCTCAAGATCCACTTTTTTGGTGGGGTCGAGGAATACAACAGGCTTCTTCAGGGCTACTTTCTCAAGCTCTCTAAAGAATTCAGGTTCTCTTGGATCGAGGTATACAAGGATCACGTCTGTCGCGGGATCTGAAGCGAGTGCCTTTAGTGTTTCAATCTCGTCGATATCACACCCATCACCAAGACAGATTATCTTGTTAAATCCGATTCCATCAGCTCTCCACCAGCCAAGACCACCTGAAAGACCGCCACTCTGGGCGAGGAAAGATATGCCACTGACCTTGAGGTCTCGCACAGGAAGAACAGATGCTGCAAAGTGATCTTTGAGGTTTATAAGACCGATTGTACTGGGTCCAAGTATTCTTATCCCCGCTTTTCTGGCAAAGATTGTAATCTCTCGTTTATCGGCAACATCAGGTGCTGTTATGATCGCATTCTGGACACCTGCATCTTCGCATTCTTTAAGAGCATCGATCACATGATCGCCCGGTAACGCGATAACAACAAGCTCAGGGATTTCTGGGAGATCGGAAAGGGATTGGTAAACCCTGATACCAGCGATTCTTGCTGCCTTTGGGTTTATCGGATAGATTGATCCTTTAAATCCCAGATCTATCATATTTTTAACGATGCGATAGCCAAAGCTCCTGGGATTTCGGGATGCGCCCACAACCGCGACAGACTCCGGGTTTAAGAATGCTCTGAGATCCATGCTCATACCACACACGACCTTTAACGAAATATTCGTTAACGATAATTTCGGTTACAAGTATAAATAGTTTGTGGAAAGGGGTATGAGATTGCAGAAACAACTTTAGAAAATATAAAGAGGTAGGAGCGATAAATAGGCAAAAAGGGATGCTACATCGGTTGAAGGAATCCGTTCATCTATTTTAGGGGATATTATAAGAATTAGAAGCATTATTAAAAGTATAATTAAAAGAATAGGCCTTGAGAATGTGTATAGAAGTGCAACCAATATGAAAAAGTGCAGATATACGAGAACTCTGAATAATTTTCTTGTTTTATCAATTCCAATCCAGCACGCAGTTGTAATCGTTCCTGCGCTAAGATCTGAGTAATAATCCTTTATGTGGTTCTTTAGTTCAATTGTGATCGAGTAGACGAAGATCGATAGCGCGATGAGGAGTATCGTGGGAGACGGTTCACTGATAACTGCGAAACCAAATAGAAAGAGTAGCGCACCGAAGAATAAACCATGCGATAAAGTATCAAATGGTGGACGTGACTTGAACCTCAAAGGCGGTACTGAGTATGCAAATGCGAGAAGGAGGAGGAGCATGAATAGAAGAGATGGTACCCCACCGAACCAGATGTATGATAAAACCCCACCGAGAATTGCCGTGCCCATGGAGATCATCAGCGCCTCCTTAAAACTGATAAGACCGCCCGCAATCGGGTTGTTCGTCTTACCTGATTTTATATCTTCTTTAAGGTCAAAACAGTTGTTCACAGAGAACGCGAATGCAAGGTAGCAAGATGTCGTGATCATAAGATAAAGTGTTGTTTGATGGTAAAAAATGCCCAATCCCCCTGCAAGAAGATACCCGAAGAGTACCATCGCCACATAAGCTCGCCAGTCTATGATCCGCAGGTTCTGATAATGCCCTTTAACACGTGTTAATACTTCTACACTCATAGAACATCGTCCTTTGTGCGTCTCACTTTTACCCAGCGTGGTTCAATATCAAATATCTCTTCCCACATCGCTTTAAATCCAATGAAAGCCCGTGAATAGATGTAAAATGGCATTATAACAGAGATTAAGAGATCTTTCCAGTCAGCCATCCCAGATCTCATATCCTGAATGCTCCTTCCAAGAAAGAGCAGGACAAACGGCATGAAGAAGTAGATGAATAGAAGTGGATTTGTGAATGCCACGTACAGCGTGAATACAATAAATCCAACTCCTACAAGACCGAGCGGATAGGATAATACCTGAACAAATAAAAACGGATATGCACGCCTTATATTACTTATCTTTATCTCTCTATCGAGTATATTCGGAAGGTACTTGCTCAGTATCTGGAATCTCCCCCGATCCCATCGCTTACGCTGATTCCACCAGGACCTGAATCCTGTTGTAACCTGCTCCCAGCTTCGCATACCGAGATCAAGTTTTATCCTGTAGCCGTGATCGATGAGTCGCATACCCATCTCTTTATCCTCGCCAACAACACGATCATCAAAGCCACCGACCGCATCAAGTACCTTGGCTCGTATGAAAAAGTTTGAGCCATATATGAAGTGGCTATCAACGACTCGATCTTCGATGAATCTTATAAGATCGATTCCTGTCGCGATCTCCCCCCCTATAAACCTCGTACCAAGATCATAACCTCTATTCCGCACAGAACAGCTTCCATCCACCGCACCGATCTTATCATCAGAACCAAGCCATGCGACTGCCCGCCTGACAACGTCCTTCTCAACATGATGATCAGCATCATAAACGCCGATGATCGTGCCCCTTGCATATTTTCGCGCAAGGTTGAGTGCCCCTGCTTTTGTACCCTGATATTTGTCATGATTCTTGATCGCATAGACATTCTCATACTTACTGGCAAGATCGAGAGCTATCTCACCTGTCCTGTCGCTGCAATCAGGCTCATACACGATCAAAATCTCGAAAAGACCTTCTGGATAGTCAATTTTTAGAAGATGTTCGATACATCCTTCAAGAACATCTTCTTCATTATATGCTGGAACAACGATCGTTACAGGCTCATACGCCTCAATCGCTGGCGGGTCTTCCACTTTAAAGAAGCTGTAAACAAAGTATAGTGATAGAGCAACAATAACAGCCCCCACGTAGCTGTAGTTTGAA
This sequence comes from Candidatus Syntropharchaeum sp., assembly GCA_026134025.1. GTDB lineage: Archaea > Halobacteriota > Syntropharchaeia > Syntropharchaeales > Syntropharchaeaceae > Syntropharchaeum. Next base: position 31,455 of record JAOQII010000003.1, on the reverse strand, counting down.
CTTAAACCGACACTCGATAGCTCGATGTCATAGACCATCTTCCCTGCAAGAACACCCGATGAGAGTAGTATTAGCGTGGAAACACCATAAGCAATCCTGTCAACACTAAAAACCATGGCATAATCGATCTTTCTCATTTTACATCCCTCTTCGCGCTATCTTGATCAAGATCGAACTCCTTCTCAACCTCGTCTATCGCATTCTCCAGCTTGTTTTTGATTATTGCCCAGACTTCTTTTGGCGATTTTGCCATGTATCTATACTCAAGCCACTTCTTCTCCACAACCTCCCGCTTCAGAAGCTGCTTCTTACATAACGCTCTAACCCGCTCCCTCACTGTTCTCACCGATAGGCCAAGTTCCTCGGAGATCTCTCTTATCGAGAATGGCCGCTTACGCTCAAGAAGAAGCGTGTAGATCCTCGACTCGGTATCAGGAAAACCAATCCTTTCAAAGAGCCTATTTACAATATCCAGGACATTCTCTTTCTCAACCATTTAAGTTCCTATCTATGCAAATTTTACTTCCTACCTATACCTATCAAACGACACATATATATATCTTCCCCTCTTCCATTAAGGTTGGGTAGAAATAGAAGGAGAAGCGTTGGTGATAGTATCAAAACAAAGTCGATTTGTCCGGTCTGTAAGATGGTGATCGAAGCGGACGTTCTTGAGGAGGGTGGAAAGATCCTCATGAAAAAGACCTGTCCAGAACACGGCTACTTTGAAGATGTCTACTGGTCAGATCCTGCCTCATTTTATAAGTTCAAGCGCTTTGGCCGGGATGGAAGGGGTGTATCAAACCCGATGGTTGGCGAGCGTGAAGGATGTCCCTATGACTGCGGGTTATGTGCCGAACACCTAACAGGCACAATACTTGCGAATATCGATCTTACAAACCGCTGTAACCAGCGATGCCCGATCTGCTTCGCAAATGCTGCTGCGGCAGGCTATGTCGTTGAACCCACGATGGAAGAGATCGAGAAGATGCTTAAAGTGCTGCGGGAAGAGGAGCCGGTTGGATGTACGGCTGTCCAGTTTGCAGGAGGGGAGCCGACGGTGAGAAAGGAGCTACCAGAGATCATCCGCATGGCAAAAGATATGGGTTTCTCGCAGATTCAGGTTGCAACAAACGGTGTCAAACTCGCCAAGGATCTTGAGTTCTGCAGAAAGATTCGCGATGCAGGATTAAACACGCTTTATTTCCAGTTCGATGGGCTCAAAGAGGAGATATATGAGGAAATTCGTGGGTATAACGCACTCCCTCTGAAGCTAAAGGTGATCGAGAACTGCCGTAAGACGCGGATCACAAGTGTTGTTCTCGTTCAGACGCTTGCAAAAGGCTTGAACGATGATCAGCTCGGTCCGATGCTCGACTTTGCCGCAGAAAACCATGATGTTATAAGAGGAATAAACGTCCAGCCGATATCATTTGCTGGAAGAACAGATATCAATGAAGTTCATGCAAAGCGGATCACAATACCTGACTTCATGCGGCTTGTCGAGGAGCAGACCGCTGGTGCGATCGCGAAGGACGATTTCTATCCGGTTCCCTTTGTTCTCCCGATCTCACGTATAATTGAGCGGTGGAGAGAGACACCACAGGTTGAGTTTACGGTGCATCCTCACTGCGGGGTCGCAACCTACGTCTTTATCGAGGACGGTAAATACATCCCGATCACGCGCTTCATCGATGTCGAAGGGCTGATGGAGTTACTTGAGGAAGAAATAACGTCCATTCATGGTTTTGGTGATCGCCTGAAGCTGGTTAAGAATCTTATCACGAAAATTCCACACTTTATAGATCAGGAACGCTCGCCTATCAAGGTGGACGTTGCAAAGCTCATTATAAACGTCATCAGAGAGGGAAATACAAGGGCGCTGGCTGAGTTTCATGACAACACGCTCTTTCTTGGTGCAATGCACTTCCAGGATCTTTATAACATCGATCTTGAGCGTGTCAGGCGCTGTGGTATACATTATGCTATCCCTGATGGTAGGGTGATCCCGTTCTGCACCTACAACACACTGCATCGCGAGAAGGTTGAGAAGAAGTTTGCGATAGATACTGGTGAATGAGGAATGAAGCTAAAAGCGAGGTTGATACTCGATAAAGCGTTCATCACGGCTGTAAAATCACTTGAACCTGATAATACACCAAATATTGTAGGAAAAACCGATGACCATGAGATTTCAGTCACCTTTACATTTGATAGGATAGGTTCTGCGATCGAAGCGATCGATGATTATCTGAGCAACCTCAAGATCGCAACCGAGATCGAGGAAGCTAATATAAGTTAAAATCCCGCCTCCCGGATTCGAACCGGGGGCATCGCGGTATCTGCAAAGTCGCGGTAATGTGTAACACGCGGTTACATGATCTTACTACAGCCGCGCACTCTAACCAGACTGAGTTAAGGCGGGTTATGATCTAAACATCTACGATTTTCTATTTAATGCTTTCTCTGGATGTATAAAAAATTAAGAGGTATTTGTTTAGCTCATACTTCCCTGACTACGTGAAGAATATATTTTCTCACTCCACAACGCTGATAAAAATCTCCTCAAGCGTGGACTCATGCGGCGTGATCCTGATCAATTCTCCTCTATTCTCAATCACAAACCGTGTAACGTCATTCATCTCCCGATTTCCTGAGCACTTTATCTTGAAATGTCCGTTCTCATCCCATACAACCCCTTCTGGCAATTTATCGGATTTAAACTCGACAAAATAATTCTGCTCTCCCCACCTTTCCCTGATCTCATCAACCGTTCCGATAGCAACTGCCTTACCGTTCTTCATGATTATAAGCCTGTCACAGATCTTTTCGACCTGATAGAGGTTGTGTGCACTGAAGATAACCGTCTTTCTCTCCTTCTTAAGACCATGAATAAAGTCGATGATCTGTTTGGAGGTCATCGGATCAAGACCAGAGGTTGGTTCATCGTATATCAAAACCTCAGGATCATTTAAGAGTGATCTTGCAATTACAACCTTTCTTTTCATTCCTTTTGAGAAATTACCTATTCGATTTCCATTATCTGGCAAATTGAGCATTGAAAGGAGTTTATCAATCCTTAAATGTGCGTCATTACTTTCTATCCCATAAAGCTCTGAGAAAAAGCTGAGATAATCTTCAACCGTCATGTTCTCGTAGAGCGGAGACTCTTCCGGGAGAAAACCAAGCCGTTTCTTAACCTCAACCTCATCCGCTCCGGTATCAAAACCTGCAACGAGTATCCTTCCTTCTGTGGGCTTTATCAGTGTTGAAATCATCTTGAGGGTCGTTGTCTTTCCAGCCCCGTTTGGACCCACGATCCCAAATATCTCGCCCTCATCGACGGTAAAACTCAAACCATCGACTGCTACGAACGTGCCATACTCCTTACGAAGACCCCGCACATCGATCATGTTAAATAAAATATGGTTCTGGATATATTAAAGCGTTTGTAAAGTGATTGGAATAGATCCCCTGTTTCGGTACTTTTTTATAATACATCAGCAACCCTCTCATACCCCGCTCCTTTTCGCAGGATTCTCTTTGAAACAGGATCCACAACCGTCGAGGAGACTCCTATCCTGCATCTTCCACCATATACGATCATATCTGCTTCAATCTCAACCTCCTCAGGAGCAATCGGATCTTTCTTACCCGAGATATTCGCACTCGTTGAGGTGATTGGACCCACGGATTCGATTATCGCAAGCGCTTTTTCGTGATCTGGAAATCTGATACCGATGAGATCTGAACCTGCACTCAAACGATCTGGTACAACCGGGCTCTTCTTAAGAAGCACTGTAACAGGTCCTGGCAGGATCTTCTCGATGATCTTACGCATCGATTCATCGAGATAGGCCACCTCATCGATCATATCATAACTCGAAACAGCAATGGATACTGGTTTTGAGAATAATCTCCCTTTGATCGCATAGATCCTCTCTATACCCTCCTTTTTGTATATACTCGCGCCAAGACCATAGACTGTCTCTGTCGGATAGACGATGACCCCACCTGATTTAAGGGTGGAAATCGCATCCTCAACAGTCCCTTGCCTCACCAAGTGCCACCTCGATACAATCTCTGAAACTCCCAAAGACCGCTTCTGCCTGACACATCGTGGGTATGTAGTTCAACGCCTTCCCAGAGTCGGTCATAATGCAATCAAACCTGTCACATGCAGGAGATACAATCATGCAGGTATCAGAGATGACTTTTGCCCCGGATGATTCTATCATTCCGACAAGATCTGCTCGCTTACCTTTAAGATACCTCGATACACACAACCACAGCTCTCGTTTGACCTTTCTACCACGAAGGAGTTCTGCTGCAAGCTCAAGCTCTTCTATCGAGAGATGAGGGCACCCAAGTGCTACAAGATCGGGTTCAGACGATCCGTCATAGACAGAACGAATCTCGCCTTCCTCAACCATGATCGTCTCTTCTGGCATCTCAAAACGATCTGCTTCGGGTGTTCTACCCTTCACATGATACAGGGCAACCGCACCACTCGCAGCAAGTGCAGCACCAAGGCTCTTGAGGTTATCATCTGATGGTTTTATCGAGGGTGCAAACTCAAAGATTGGGACACAATCACCGATAACCTTTCCAATCACATATCCAAGCGCCCCGAAGTCAGAGCCTGTTAGTGTGAAAGGCACCTCGATCCCAATTGCTGGAACCCGGTTCTCATCGAGGTGATATCCATAATATGGCGTCTTTCCGAGCAGTGCCGATGCAAGGGCAGATATCCCACTCTCTCGATTGGTCCTTGCTCCAATCACCGAATTTGCAAACGAGATTGCAGAGGACTCAGACCATGCAAGATGGTCGCCCAGGCAGGGCCTACCATCTTCAAGGTAGTAAGGGGTGCAGGTGCATTCCAATCTAATCCCCATCCTGCTGTACGCATCGAGTATCTCGATCTGCTTCCTGTAGAAATCCTCGCTTATGCCCATCTCTCGCCATCTTTCCCGATCCATGCCCATTGGATTGAGTATCGATGGGACAACAACCTGTGCATCGATATCTTCGATCCATTCAAGCCCCGCATCCCCGATCGTCTTGTACGAGACACCTGCAATCTGCACACTTTTTATCGGGATCAGGTACTCTGCATCATAGATCTTTCCAAGTGTTACGAGGATCTCCATCATCTTCTGGAGAGTTCTGCCTTTTTCACCAGCTAAAATTTGTTCCTCGCCCTTCTCAAGGTACATTTGCACTCAAACTCAGGATACGGTCGGTTTGTCTATATCAATGATCCCGATGCCGACAGTTGCAAAATCTTTAAGCTTATCGAGGAATCGCTGCTTCTTCCCGCCGATCAGGCTGTGCTCAAATACCTCATTGATCGTTGCAACAGGAACGATCTCAACCATATCCCTGTACCTTTCCTCGATTATGACATCCTCTGCATTTGCTTTCGGGATTATCACGGTCGAAACACCAGCCTTTGCCGCTGCCTCGATCTTGTGTGTGACCCCGCCAACAGGCAGGACATCACCCCGTACAGAGAGCGATCCTGTCATCGCAACACGCTGATCCACAGGTATCTCTTCAAGGGCGGATACAACCGCTGTTGCGATCGATATTGAGGCGCTATCACCTTCAACTCCTTCATACGTCCCGATGAACTGGATATGGACATCTTTGTTTGATATATCCTTTCCTGTGACCTTCTTTATGATCGCAGAGACGTTCTGGACAGCCTCCTTCGCGATGTCCTGTAGCAGACCAGTTGCGATCACATGTCCTTCTGACTTCGACTGGGTTGGTGTCACCTCTGCGAGAATCGGGAGCATCACCCCCGAATCACCTATTACAGCAAGACCATTGACCCGCCCAATCTCTTCACCCTCGTTCTTGAAGTACTTGTAATCCTTCCGATGCTCAAGGTATTGATCTGCAAGCTGCTGCTCTACAGATCTTGCCATCGACTTTGCACGTATCACGTGGTCGGCTGTTGTAATCTCAGCGTTATCTGCCTTTGCGATATCACCTGCAACCCTGATAAGACCACCAAGATCCCTCAATATCAGTGAGAGCTTGTTCTTGCGACCTGTCCTGCGCTTTGCCTCCCGTATGATCTCTGTTACAGCACCTTTATCAAAGGGTGGGATCTTACCATCTTTCTTAACCTCCTGGGCAACAAACCTCACGAGTTTCTGGCGGTTCTCTGGTGTATCATCCATCGTATCCTGCATATAAATCTCATACCCGTAACCCTTGATCCTTGAACGGAGTGCGGGGTGCATCCCTGCCATCGCGTCGAGGTTGCCCGCTGCAACCATGATAAAATCACATGGCACAGGATCTGTCTTTACCATCGCGCCGGAACTTCGCTCAGATTGACCTGTTATCGCGTACTTCCTCTCCTGAAGAGCTGTTAAAAGCTGCTGCTGGGATTCCATTCTCAGTGTATTTATCTCGTCGATGAAAAGTACGCCCTTATGTGACTTGTGGATTGCACCAGCCTCAACCCTGTCATGGGAAGGAGTCTCAAGCCCACCTGACTGGAACGGATCATGCCTGACATCTCCAAGAAGTGCTCCAGCATGCGCGCCGGTTGCATCATTGAACGGTGCTATCTCCTTACCGGCATTTGATACGAGCAGCTTTGGAACGAGCATATCCTCACGGGGCATGATATACTTGAGCGCCATGAAGATCATCGCGGCTGCAATAATTCCCCAGATGAACTGCCCGACCAGTGTTGCATAGATCACGATCGAGAATATAATGAGTATCAGAAATGTATTTCTCGCCTGGGCACGCCGCCTTGCCTCCTCTTTCTGAATTGTCACGATCTCCTTACCTTTTCCAGCAGGAAGTACCCTGATCTTTGGGTTGTTTGCATCCTCAAGGTTATGATAGACAAGCACGTCTTGGAGCTCCTCTTTTGGCAGAAGCTCAGACATCGCGCGCGCCAGCATAGACTTTCCTGTACCGGGTGTTCCGATCATCATCACATGTCGCCGCTGGATTGCTGCTTTCTTTATGATCTCTACCGCATGCTCCTGCCCGATCACCTGCTCAATGAGAAGCCTGGGCACTTCTATATCATCGGTGCTCTCAAGCTCACATCCACCAAGAAGATCATCATTTTCTATAACAGGTTCCTCTTCAATTTTTTCTGTCATACTACCTCTTTATGTATTTCATTGTTGCCATGAACTAAATACCTTTCTCTTTCACTTCTCGAAGTAGAGTATGTCAAGATCGGGTCTTGGTATAACTTCATACTCTTCATACGTTGTTCTGCAAGCTTTACACGTCGCTTGGGCTGAGATTCCTGCAACAGCCTCTGTACCATGAACAAACGTTGTGTAGACGACAGTTGGCTCGATTCCAACTTCTTCTGACGTTCTGGTGAGGTGTTCAACGATTTCTTCTGCGTTTCTCTGAATCTCGTCACCAAAGATCCCTCTCACAACCGCTGTAACCCCAACACATCCACATATCCTCGCGAAGATATTGAACTGCATCACATAAGCAGGACGCTTTGAGATCACTCTCAAAAGCTCCTCCAAGCCGGATCTAAACCTAAGAATATCTGTAAAGGCGCTTTCTCCCCCTTCATCCATCTTAAATAGTATCATATCAGGCCATGGCTTTCCTCCACAGCCCGCATACTCCTTTTTACAGCTATCACAGAGGTCATGCGCCTGAAGCCGCTCAAGATCAAACTTTCCAGGCTTCATCTGTGCGTAAGAGACCGAAGGGAATATCCCGAGATTACGAGAAAAATCCTCGATCAGGTTCTTGAGTTCATCATGATAGACCTCAACATCCTCGAGCTGTAAACCCTGAATATACGAGATCGCCCCGATGCACCCGCAGGACATCGCAAATATATCAGACTCAGATGCGAACACACCTGCTCCACCGGTAAGCTTCTGAAGCCGCTCCTCTAATTTACTGCGAGCATCAAGAAGTTCCTGGGTGATCATCAAACCACCATATAATCACTCAAGGGCTTCAACGTCTCATCTGGCGTTCTTCTTTCAGAATATACGAGTATCTCGCTGCTTAACTTCTTACAGTATCCACACCTGTAGCAGTTTTTATCACACGTCTTCCACTTCTCTATCGCACCCTCGAGCGCATCATTTGGTAGATAAAATAAACGCCTGAGTTCGCGTGTTGAGTCAAGAAGCTCGAGGAGGTTTCCATGATACTCCCTGGATGTATAAGCCTTCACACAGTTTGTGATCCAGTTTACAGACTGAATCCTGCCACTGATCTTGAAGATGTCGATTCCGATCGCCTCATATTCCTTCACATCCTCTGGACGAATCCATCCTGAGCTTATCAGAAGTTCAGGGTGTTCGACCCTCATCGATGCACACCGCTGCTGATAATACTCATAATTGAGCAGAGGACGGGGTTCAGGTCCATTCGCATGGGATAATAAGTTGAAATGGGCGTAACGGAAGGGACAATCGAATATACAACCCTCATTCACGAGCAGCTTCAGCTTGCAGTCAACCGCGTCACGAATATTTTCAAGTACAGGGAAGTTCTTATTTATGTTTATGTCGAGTGCGATCGTATCTGCTCCAAGTTCTTCATAGTATATTGCCTTCTGTGGGGAGGCCACAAAAGCGATACATGATACGGTGATTGCGATATCTGGAAACTCCTTTGCGATCATCTCAACCAGGAACGGCTCTGCTACCGTGACAGCATCAACCCCGACATCATTCAGGATCTTGAGATACCACCTGTAGAGATTGTGCCCATCCCGTGTCAGGTGTCTTCCCCCAAGACAGGCGCTGTTAAGGACGATGTTCATTCTTATCCCATTTGCATGGGCGTAATCAACCTGTTCTCTAATATCTTCTGTTGTTGGTGTTCCAAGCCCACTTCGAGCAGTCCCGATACAATCCGGAGACCCTCCTGTGTAAACCTCGTATATGTTTGATCCTCCTGCCTCAACGATCTCCTTCAAAGCTTCCATATGCCCTGGATGTGCAACAGAAAGCCATCTCATGTTTTATATACCTCCAGGGATGGAGATGCAATCGTTATAATATCATTGTTCTCAAGCTGCGTCTTTCCACCAGCCAGAAACCTGATATGCCTTCCGTTCTTCATGATCATCAAGTACATACGTTCATATATTTTATACTTAGCCTTCAAGACTTTAAGGAGATCGAGTATGTTTGTGCCATCATCAAGCTCAAGTATAACCTCAGTTTCCCCGATTATCGCCTGAAATATATCGAGGGGTTTCACCTTGACTATCACCACTATCTTCCTCCACCAAGATGATTCTGTCATTGTAGATAAACTTACTTATACTCAAAAACCGATAGATTAAAAAGTAAGTCTTGATTTTATACAAAAAGGAGTTGATGAAGGAATGGCTTCAGATAGAATCGTCAGAGTATTACTCGCAAAACCAGGATTAGATGGTCACGATCGTGGTATCAAGGTTGTTGCAAGGTCGCTGAGAGAGGCTGGGATGGAAGTGATATACACAGGTCTCCATCAGACACCGGAGCAGATCGTGGAGGCGGCAATCCAGGAGGATGTCTCTGTTGTAGGTTTGAGCATCCTTTCGGGGGCACACATGGCACTCGCCCCGCGAGTTGTTGAACTTCTGAAAGAAGAGGGTGCTAAAGATATCTTGGTGACGATTGGAGGTATTATACCTGAAGATGATATCCCTGAGCTTGAGAAGATCGGGATTAAAGGTATATTTGGACCCGGAACTACCACGGAAGAAATCGTTGAATTCATCGTAAATAATGCTCCAAAGGATTAAACGGCATTGGCAGGTGTGAAAGAGATGGATATCGCAGAACGTGTCTTAAACGGAGATAGACGGGCGGTTGCGAGGCTTATTACGATGGTAGAGAATAACCATCCCGAAGTGCGTGAGTTGATGCGTGAGCTATATCCACACACCGGCAAAGCGCACGTCATCGGGATAACTGGTGCACCCGGTTCTGGAAAGTCATCGCTTGTTAACAAGATGACAGGTGAGTACAGAAAACGTGGGAAAAGTGTGGGTGTGATCGCTGTTGATCCAACAAGTCCTTTCACAGGCGGAGCACTTCTCGGGGATCGAATCAGGATGCAGAGCCATGCGACCGATAAGGAAGTCTTCATCAGAAGCATGGGCACGCGTGGAAGTCTTGGAGGTCTCTCAAGAGCTACAAGCGATGCGATCACGATCCTCGACGCGTCTGGTAAAGATGTTATCATCGTTGAGACAGTTGGAGCAGGGCAGTCAGAGGTTGATATTGTAAATTCGTCACATACGCCTATTGTTGTTCTCGTTCCTGGCATGGGCGATGAGATACAGGCTATAAAAGCTGGAATACTCGAGATAGGAACGATATTTGTCGTTAATAAAGCAGATCGAGAGGGTGTTGAGCGCGTTCTTGTCGATCTTGAGATGATGATAGATCTTGCAGGCTATGGGGAGGATGAGTGGGTGCCGCCGATTCTCCAGACCGTGGCGGTTAGGAACGAGGGTATAAAAGAGCTTGTGGATACGATCGAAGAGCACATGAAGTACCTTGCCTCAACAGGAGGCCTTGATAAGCGCATCAGAGATCGAGTTAGGGCCGGGCTGAAGGATTGGATCCGTGAGGAAGGTGTCCATATCGTTCTTAATAATCTGAAGGAAGCGGGAGAATACGAACCGCTGATCGATAAGATGGTGAAACGGGAAGTTGACCCTCATACAGCAGCCGTCGATGCGATAAAGCGTGTGAGGAATAGGTAATGGGAGTTCCGAGATTCTGGAGGGCAATACCGAATAGATATAACCTCATAGGTTCAAGGTGTACCTCCTGTGGTAATTATTACTACCCAAAAAGGGTTGTCTGCCCACATTGCAGACGCAGGAGTGAGATGACCTCGTACACGTTCGCCGGTGAAGGAAAGATTGAGACGTTTACAGAAGTATACGTCACCTCTACAGAGTTTGAACGGGAGGTACCGTACATCATTGGGATCGTAAAGCTCGATGAAGGACCTTCTTTAACATCCCAGATCGTTTGTGATCCAGAAGAGATCGATATCGGGACGCGAGTACGGGCGATCTTCAGAAGAATCGGTGAGGATGGGGATAAGGGCATCATCTACTATGGTACAAAGTTCACGCCAATCTAAAAGAATAGCGATCCTTGATTATGGCGTTGGAAACCTTAAGAGCGCGTTCAAAGGGTTACGGCGTGTTGGTGCTGATTGCAGGATAACAGCTGATCCTTTCTTTATCAGGGATGCTGACGGAATCGTTCTTCCAGGTGTTGGTGCGTTCAAATCGGGTATGAAGAACCTGGAACCTTTGAGAGAGATTCTTTCTGATGCGGTTGCCGCCGGTAAGCCAGTACTCGGGATATGTCTCGGTATGCAGATGCTCCTCTCCCTCAGTGAAGAGGGGGGGTTGATCGATGGTCTTGGTTACATACCAGGTAGGGTTGTACGCTTTCCACAGGACATGGGTCTCAAGATACCGCACATGGGTTGGAATACACTTAAGGTACGACACGACCACCCGATACTCGATGGGATCATGGACGGCGCTTATGTATATTTTGTACACTCTTACTATGCGGTGACAGCGAAGGATGAGCTTACCGTCGCAACGTCTCGTTATGGCGTTGATTTTGCCGCAATTGTTACATCTTCCAATGGCAATGTGGTTGGCACACAGTTCCATCCTGAAAAGAGCGGTGAGATCGGGATCAAGATGCTTGAGAATTTTCTCAGGATGTGTTCCACCAGCACGAAAAACTTTAAAAGTCTGGGGTGAGACCTCTTGTATATGGAACTTAGAGCGGAGTTACCTCTTGAAGGTGTCATATCTTTTTACCAGTCTATCGACCGATTCTGGCAGTACTGCAGCATGTGCAGGAAACTGGATGGAGAAGAAAATGAGGATCAGCGAATTGCGTGTGCAATAGGCGCAAGAGAGAGTATAGACAACGCTTATGTCGAATATCTTATCAATATACCCTTAATATTTGCGACGGTCGATGGGATAAAACCGATGTCACTTTCAGCGCAACTGAACACCGAAGAACTCAAATCACACTTTCAGCGACAGCTTGAATCGATAGATCGAAAGGAGGAGATGTGGAGATATCTCGATCTACTCAACATCCTGAGAAGAATGTGTCCCTTTGCCTGCAATTTTGAAGAGGTGGAGGAGGATGTAAAAGGTCTGCTTGAGCTCGCAGGCGCTGCACAAAATTTTGTTGAGATGATGTACGTGGATGTTCTTGTGGAAGAGACAAAAGAGCAGCTTAAAGATATGGTTAAAAACCCTGAGGCCTTCAGAAGCATGTTTCCGCTACCACCAAAGCCGCTGGAAGATGAGTATCGGAGTTAGACCGATTTTTATGAGAGAGGAGTTTTTATGGCACGAAATATAAGGGTTGAGGGGATAAAACAGCTTCCGATCGAACGTCAGGAGATTGAGCTTGTTGAGAGAAAAGGCATTGGCCATCCTGACTCGATCTGTGACGGAATCGCTGAGGCTGTGAGCCGTGAATTGTGCAGCGAGTACAATAAACGGTACGGCACGATCCTGCACCACAATACAGATGAGGTAGCCATCGTCGCAGGCAGATCCAGACCAGCATTTGGCGGGGGGGAGATCATTGCTCCTATATACATCCTATTGAATGGGAGAGCAACAAGGCGAGTTGGAGACGACGAGGTTCCCGTCGATGTTATCGCATTGAAGGCTGCAAGAACGTATCTGGAAGATAATATTCACAATATTGATCTCAATTCTGACGTGGTGATCGATTCCAAGATCGGGCAAGGCTCATATGACCTTATCGAGATATTCGGTTCGAAGGGTGAGATACCACGTGCAAATGATACATCCTTTGGCGTGGGACATGCCCCCTTCTCTGAGACCGAAAATATTGTTTACAATATCGAGAGGCGGATGATAACAGATCTTGGTAAGCGAGAGAAGGTAATCGGCGAGGATATAAAGGTGATGGGGTTAAGGACTGGGGATAAAATTATGGTTACGATCGCGGACGCATTTGTTTCAAGATATGTTGATGATATCGCACATTATCTCACAATACGGGATGAGATCGCTGCATTTGCAAAAGATGTCGCCGCAGATTATACCACGCGAGATGTCGAGGTATTTGTCAATATCGGTGATGATATCGAGAAAGAATCGGTTTATCTTACTGTGACAGGGCTTTCTGCAGAGATGGGTGATGATGGATCGGTTGGAAGGGGAAATCGTGCAAATGGGCTAATAACACCGAACAGATCGATGAGCCTTGAGGCAACGTCCGGTAAGAATCCTGTAAATCATGTTGGAAAGATCTACAACCTCCTCTCAACTCAGATCGCGAGGGATGCCGTTGAGAAGGTTGATGGACTTCAGGAGATATCGGTCAGGATCTTATCACAGATAGGACAGCCGATCGATAACCCATTGGTTGCGAACGCCCAGATCATTCCAGAAAAAGGGGTGAGTATAGATAAGATCAAACCAGCGATAGAGGATGTCGTTGACGGATGGCTTGAGCGGATCACGGATATCACAAAGCTTGTATCAGAAGGGAAGCTAAACACATTCTAAGGTCCTCGACAATTTCTGTAGAGGTAGATAACCCGCTGGAGTGCCGAGAGGTGGGTCATCACCGCGATTATCAGAAGCCCTATATCGAGCCTGAGGAATGAGAAGAATAAGATTGTAATTATCGTCTCGGGTCTCCCAAAAAATCCAACAGACTCGATCGGATCGTCGATCTTTCCACTTACCCGATCCCTGTATCCAAGTTCTGAGTAGACAACGGGTTTTATGAAGGTATTGATAAATGAGCCAAAGAGTGCAAATAGCGCAATTCTCAGATCAACGCCACCCAGACCGATCCCGATTATGATAAATGCATCTATATACTTATCAACGATCCAGTCGATCGCAGCACCAAACGCAGATGAGCGACCGGTCTTTCTTGCAACCTCACCATCAACGAGATCAAATATGGATGAAAGTAGCAGGGAAGCTGCACCGCTTGCTGGACGCGATGTTGCATAAAAAACCGCTGCGATCACGCCAGCTACGAGCGATATAAAACTTAATTGGTTCGGCGTGAGTCCTAATCGCACAGCGAATGATGAGATTGGACGTAATAAATGGGTAAATCTGCTACGATAGCTTGTTATATTCAGTTCATATCCCCATCGTCACAAAATGTAGTTCTCACATATAATCTTTGCGTTAAGTTTATATAAGACCAGGGGTGTAAGTAGACCAGGAGGTCAGGTCGCTTTATGTAATTTCATTTATTATGGGGTGTTTATTTGGAACTGAAAAATTTAGATAATACCCCTGAGAAAGAAAATCTTGGGGATTTTGATAAAGCGATGATCGAGTGCCCTGAGTGTGGCAGTCACAATCTTGTTAATGATTACGAGCGTGCAGAGCTTGTCTGTGATGATTGCGGGCTCGTGATCGATGAAGATCTCATTGATCTGGGACCAGAATGGCGAGCTTTTGATGCAGATCAGCGTACAAAGCGAGTACGTGTTGGAGCGCCGATGACGCTGACGATCCATGACAAAGGTCTGAGTACAATGATAGACTGGAGGAACAGGGATTTTTATGGAAAATCTATCTCTTCCAAGCACCGAGCGCAGCTCTATCGGCTTAGAAAATGGCAGCGAAGGATAAGAGTAAGCAATGCAACCGAGAGAAACCTTGCATTCGCGCTATCTGAACTCGATCGGATGGCATCTGCGTTAAGACTTCCAAAGAATGTCAGGGAAGCTGGCGCCAAGATATACAGGGATGCGGTTGAGAACAACCTGATAAGGGGTAGAAGCATCGAAGGTGTTGCCGCTGCTGCACTGTATGTCTCCTGCAGGGAGTGTAATGTTCCAAGAACGCTCGATGAGATTGGGGCGGTCTCAAGAGTCAATAGAAAGGAGATTGGGCGCACATATCGGTTCATTTCAAGGGAGCTTGGACTGAAGTTGCAGCCGACCTCGCCGATCGATTATGTACCACGATTCTGCTCAAGCCTCAATATATCAGGGGAAGCACAGTCAAAGGCGATCGAGATTTTGACGCAGGCTGGTGATAAGGAGCTGACCGGGGGAAGAGGTCCAACCGGCGTCTCTGCTGCCGCGATCTATATTGCTTCAATCATCTGTGGTGAGCGAAAGACACAGCGTGAAGTTGCAGAGGTTGCAGGTGTTACAGAGGTTACGATAAGAAACAGATACAAGGAGCTTGCAGAGGAACTCAACATTGATATAATTCTCTAAAAGTCAGCATCCTTATTTTTATAAGAGATCGAAGTAGGGCAGAGTGGTGAAGATAATATGGCGGAGGTTATAGAGGCGCTTGTCACGGCTGGAAAAGCGAGTGCAGGTCCACCTTTGGGCCCAGCACTTGGACCACTGGGTGTTAACATCAAGGAAGTCGTTGATGAAATTAATAAAAAAACAGAAGGGTACGAAGGGATGCAGGTCCCTGTGATACTCACGATCGATGGAGGAAAAGTAGATATCGAGGTAGGGTCTCCACCGACTTCTGCCCTGATCAAGAAAGAACTCGGGATCGAGGTCGCAAAGCGAGAGGGGTTAGAGGATATTGTTGGCAACCTAACGATCGAAGAGGCGATCAAGATCGCAAAGATGAAGCTCGATTCGATGCTCTCGTTTACGCTCAAGAGCGCTCTCAAAGAGGTCGTTGGAACGTGCGTCTCGATGGGTGTGACCGTGGATAATGAACTGCCGAAGGTGGTTCAGAAGAAGATCGATTCAGGCGATTATGATCATCTAATTTCTTAATTGAGCGATAGATTAAAATACTGTCATAAATTAAAGGAGTTTAGATTAGATCAAAATAACTTGTCCGTAGCAGGCTAAAAGCCGAATAAAGATGGAATTTATCTCCGTTTCGTGACTACGGGAGGTTAATATGAATAAAAATGCAAACAAAGAGCGTAAAGGGAGTGAAGAGGTATACTCGGTCCTTAATGGAGTAAGATCAGTCCTCACTGAATCTCCTGAGCGTAAATTCAAAGAGAGTGTGGAACTGGCTTTTAACCTCAAGAACGTCGACATGGATAAGCCGGCAAATCGTATCGATGAGGAGATACTTCTACCACATGGTTCTGGTAGAGATCGAAGGGTTGCGGTCTTTGCAGGTGGTGAAGTGGCTCTAAAAGCCAAAGAAGCAGGCGCAGATGCGTTCTCTCAAGAAGAGATCGGAAAAATGGCGGCGGACAAGAAGCTGGCAAAGGCGTTTGCGAACAGGTATGACTTCATCATCGCAGAGGTGGCTATGATGCCCGAGATAGGCAAGAAGCTGGGGATTGTTCTTGGACCAAGAGGTAAGATGCCAACCCCGCTTGCACCAGGTGTTGACGTTCAGCCGATTGTCGAGAGGATGAAGAGGACGGTTCGTGTTAGATCGAGAGATAAAACCACATTCCACGTTCTGATCGGAAGTAGAGACATGAACGAGGATGAGATAGTCAGTAACGCTGAGACTGTGCTGAAGCGGATCGAGTCGAAGCTTGAGAACGGCCGGCAGAACATCAAGTCTGTATATGTCACGACGACGATGGGTATCTCAGGGAGGGTGATGTAACATGACTGATGGCGATGTTGTACCAGAAAGGGTGCATCACACAGGACATATTCCACAGTGGAAGGTGGATGAGGTTGCAGATATAAAAAGGCTGATCAAAGAGCATAACATCTTCGGGCTTGCCAAGATACGAGGTATAAGCTCAAGCCAGATCCAGAAGATCAGGCAAGAGACGCGAGGTGATCTTGGCATCAAGGTGGCTCGAAACAATCTACTAAGGCGTGCTTTGAGGGATATGGGCACAGATATCTCGATGATGGAAGCATACGTCGAGGATCAAACAGCGATTATCTACTCAGATCTGAACCCATTCAAACTTTACGGCCTGCTCGAGGGTATGAAGGTGCCTGCTCCGATAAAAGGGGGAGCGATCTCACCTCTTGATATCACGATCGAGAAAGGTCCGACATCATTCAGTCCAGGTCCGATCGTTGGGGAGCTGCAGAAGGCAGGTATACCAGCAGCGATCGAGGGTGGCAAGGTTGTGATAAAGACGACAAAGACCGTGGTAAACGAGGGCGATCTCGTATCAAATGAACTTGCGACGATGCTTGCAAGGCTTGAGATATACCCTCTGAAGGTGGGACTTGATCTGAGGGCGATATATGATGATGGCTTGATCTTTAAGCCTGAGATGCTTCATATCGATCTCGATGGGACGTTAAGAGATCTCCAGCGAGGGTATAGCGATGCGTTCAACCTTGCACTTCACGCTGCATACCCGACCCATGACACAATCATAACGCTCATACAAAAAGCATTTAAAGACGGATGCACTCTTTGCTTAGAGGGTGCGATACCAGCACCTATGATCATAGCGGATCTTATAAGAAGAGCACAGATCGATCTCATCCAGATTGCATCACTCCTCGTAGATACAGATGCGCTCGATGATGATCTTAAAGCCGCTCTGAGTTCGGTCCCTACAACTACTCAAGCTCCCGGTGAAGAAGCCGAAGAAGTAGCAGAAAAAGAAGCTGCTGAGGCGGAGGAGAAGGAGGAAGAGAAGACAGAAGAAGATGCGGCAGTGGGTCTTGGCTCACTGTTTGGTTAAATAAGGTGGTAAAAGTTATGGAATACGTATATGCAGCACTCCTGGTACACAACGCAGGTAATGAAGTCACAGAGGATGCGATAACCGCAGTATTGAGCGCAGCCAATGTGGATGTCGATGAGACGCGGGTGAAAGCGCTTGTAGCCGCCCTCGAAGGAATCGATATCGATGATGCACTCTCAAAGGCAGCTGTCATTCCGCAGGCGGCTCCGGCAGGAGTAGCTACGGCTGCAGAGCCTGCCGCAGAAGAAGCTGAAGAAGTCAAAGAGGAAGAGGAGGAAGCCGAAGAAGAGGCAGCTGAAGAAAGTGGAATGGAAGGTCTTGGGGCACTCTTTGGTTGAGTGTCCCTACTTGCTCCGGTAGTGTAGCTCGGCCAATCATTCCGGCCTTTCGAGCCGAAGACCCGGGTTCAAATCCCGGCCGGAGCATGATAAGCGCTCCGTTAGTGTAGCTCGGCCAATCATGCAGGGCTCTCAATCCTGCGACAGGGGTTCAAATCCCCTACGGAGCATTATTTTCTGCTTGACGATGGACTTCAGCCAAGGTCTTGCCATTTTTGTACTTCCACTCTGTCCAGCCATTTGCACTTCGTCCCAGGACCGTCCCTGCCGCAGCACTTGGCGATGAGAAGATGTAATCAGATGTGAACTTGTACACTCCCTCTTCATCTATAGCAAGGACACCAGCTTCGATCAGCCTCTGACGGATGCCCTTTAAAGAGAGAGGAATTGACCTGGTCTCTTCAACATTGGCCTCGGATCCGGCAAATACTATTAAACCATCCTCTGTATAATCCCCTTCTGCGATGGCGTTCTTTCCTTTGCAGACCAGGGTATTCTTTTTCTGTGGCTTTTTAATCTCATCGAAGATCGGATAACCCAGTGTCGAGACCAAAATTTTAATCGTTTCAAAATTGTCCAGAAGATCCGCTTCCATCGATTCTGAGATAAAAGGCTTCGTTGGGGTTGAAGAGTTCTCAAGACTGTATCGTTGGGCATTGTTGGCTTCTGTATAGCAGTACCACTCCAGGTATTTGACATGTGTCTTGGTGAAATAACGGGTCTTGGAAACGATCACCAGCGCAACGCTCCAAAAATCTTTGGCTTGGTTTTGCTGCCTTAGCCGAGTAAGACAGTCTTCTGCCTCGCCAACGTAAACCAGCGCTTTACCATCTTCTGCAAGGTCGCCAATTAGAAGATAAATTCCTACGTTGTTCAGTTCACTGCGTGAGAACGCATATTCCAGCAGGGAGCGCGGAATTAAGATTGCCTGGACTGTGCGGCTCGTAATCTCTGCAATCTTGAGACCTCTTGGATTGCCATCCGGCAGAAATATCTGGATCGTCTTTGCGGGAATTATCACTCACCCAATAGTGTCCCAAGATTTATACCGCTACCTCCTGATGTTTCTCCACCACCACGCTGGAATGGCATGTGTGGGGCAAGGGCTGCTGCAAGGTTTGCAATTGAGAGCGACTGGAGAATTATCTTGCCAGGACCTGTGAGCTTCGCCAGGAAAATTCCCTCTCCTCCAAAGAGCATCGACTTGATCCCGCCTGCTGTTGTGATATCATAATCCACACTCGCGTCAAATCCAACAATAGAGCCTGTATCAACCATCACAACCTCGCCTGTCTGGAGGTCCATCTCAACGAAATCACCGCAGGCATGGATGAATGCCGTACCATCCCCGCTAAGCTTCTCAAGGATAAAACCTTCTCCCCCAAATAACCCTGAACCGAGCTTCCTGCTCAGTGTGATCTCAAGGTTCACACCGCTCTCAGCGCATAAAAACGCATCTTTCTGCGCGATAAAGTCATTTCCGTTTAGCTCTATCGCTTTTATCTTACCTGGGACGTTTCCTGCAAATGCGACATAACCAGAACCACCCTGGGGCGTGAACTCGGTCATGAAGAACGACTCACCCGCGAACTTTCGCATAATCCCCTTCAAGAGTCCGCCTCTTGCCTTTGCTTCCATCTGCATGTTTCCGCTCATGTGGTTCATCGCTCCAGCCTCGGCGTATACCATCTCTCCGTTAGATAGCTTCAACGTCACGATCTGGAGGTTATCACCCGTGATTTCATGTTCCATAATAACAACTCCCCAACTATATTTAAATAGGTTTCTTTGATCAACTCGGTCGCTGTCTCAAAGCCACCTCTAACACTCCATTTTTGTACCGTTTCTTTATCTCACCTTTCTCGACCGCAACCGGCAACCAGATCTCCCTTGTATGTATATCCGCCCCACCGGTCGCATGTATTACGAGGCTTCGATCTTTAAGCTGTACCTGAATGCTTTTCTCATCGATCCCCAAAAACTCAGTTGTCACATGGATCCAGCCGTCAGAGACAAATAGGTCCACGATCGGATCTCTCGGTGGATCTGTGATGAGATCTGCAGGAAGCTCAATTACAACCTCATGTGATCGCTTATCTTCACCCCCCATAAACTCAATCTCATCGAGCAGTCTATTCACAACCTCATCAAGATTGAGATACAGGTCTAAGAGTTCTCTCTTCTCATCTATGCTTATCCCCCCTAACGGCTAAATACAACCCGATATTCACATATCAGGCATACATCGCAAAACCGACCAACTTCCCCTTATCGTCTTCAAATTCTTTCAGTTTTGCGATCGCCATGTCTATATGTTTCTTTCTTATTATTATACTTTTTGCCTCATCACCGATTACATTTCCATCTGGGTGTTCCTTGATGAACTCCCGTATCACATTCATCACTGCCTGACGGCAGACAAATTCGATGCCTGCTCCTACATATCCTTCCAGATCTCTGGCAACCTGTTCAAGATCTACATCATCAGCGATCTGCTTACCATGGAGGTGGACCTTTATAATCTCGATTCTCTCCTCTTTTGACCGTGGAGCCTCCACCTTGATCCATCGTTCAATCCTTCCAGGTCTAAGGAGTGCTGGATCCAGCATATCCAACCTGTTTGTCGCCGCGATCACAACAACATCCTTCAGTTCTTCTATTCCATCGATCTCCGAAAGTATCTGGCTTATAACGCGCTCTGTTGCACTTGAATCAGGCGTAACTCCTCTGGGTGTGGCGATAGAGTCGATCTCATCAAAGAAGATGATCGAAGGTGCCGCCTGCTTTGCCTTCCTGAAGATCTCTCTGACTGCCTTCTCACTCTCCCCAACCCACTTGGAGAAGAATTCAGGTCCCTTAATACTGATGAAATTTGCTCCTGATTCATTTGCGACGGCCTTTGCAAGAAGTGTCTTACCTGTTCCAGGTTCACCAAAGAGAAGGATGCCTTTCGGGGGTGTTGCATCCATCAGCTTGAAGAGTTCGGGATACTTTAACGGCCACTCAACCGCTTCCTTAAGTTCTGCTTTGACCTCACTAAGGCCTCCTACATCGTCCCAGCTTACCTTTGGGATCTCAACACAGACCTCTCGCAGAGCTGATGGCTCAACGTTCTTGAATGCCGCAAAGAAATCAGTATTAGTAACTGTTAGTTCATCGAGGATCTCCTGTGGGATGTCTTCATCGAGATCAAGGTCTGGTAAGATCCTTCTCAGTGCATTCATCGCAGCCTCTTTACAGAGTGTCGTAATGTCAGCACCCACGAAACCATGCGTGATATCCGCGATCTTTTCGAGATCGACATCATCATCCAGTGGCATTCCCCTTGTATGGATCTGGAAGATCTGCAGCCTGCCTACGCGATCAGGGATTCCAATCTCGATCTCCCTATCAAACCTTCCTCCCCGCCGTATAGCCTCGTCAAGCGCATCAGGTCGGTTTGTTGCAGCGATTACAACAACTTCGCCTCTCGACTTGAGTCCATCCATGAGGGCTAAAAGCTGTGCTACAACCCGTCGCTCAACCTCTCCAGAAACTTCACCCCTCTTTGGAGCAATTGAATCGATTTCGTCAAAGAATATAATGGATGGAGCATTTTTTTCAGCTTCATCAAAGGTATCGCGAAGCTGCTTCTCAGATTCTCCATAAAACTTATTCATGATCTCAGGGCCACTGATAGATATGAAGTTTGCATCGGTCTCGTTCGCGACAGCCTTTGCGATGAGTGTTTTGCCAGTACCAGGTGGTCCGTGGAGAAGGACACCTTTTGGAGGCTCTATCCCGAGTTTCTGGAAAAGTTCAGGATGTCTCAGTGGTAGTTCGATCATCTCCCTGATAAGTCCGATCTCCCGCTTCAGGCCACCAACATCTTCATACGTCATTCGCGATCCGTATTCTTTCGCGTCGAACGTCCGCTCTCTCAGCGAAATCTCGGTGTTTTTTGTGACTACGACGATCCCTTTGGGTGTTGTTGAGCTTACAACAAAGGTAAGAGGGTTTCCAAGCATCTCAAGGCGGATATTTTGACCCTTGATCAGTGCCCTTCCTTCAAGGATCTTGAGTAAGTATCGATCTCCACCAACAATCCTCAAATGTTCTGTCGGTGATATCGAAACCCGGGTAGCTTCTTTTGCCTCAACCTTATTAACCACGATCTTATCGTCTATCGCAACCCCAAGATTCCCTCTGATATTGCCGTCTATCCTTATAACGCCTTTTCCTGTGTCATCCGAGTAGCCAGGCCATACAACCGCCGCTGCTTTGGATTTACCGGTCATCTCGATGACGTCTCCACTCACAAGGTTGAGCTCCTGCATCACCTTGATATCGATCCTGGCAATCCCTCGCCCCGCATCTCTGTGGTACGCTTCAAGTACCTTCAGTACGACCTCTTTTCCCTCTCCCATAAACCCCCTCAAATTACTCAGCAGGCTCGAATCTGTCTCCAAGTTTCTTCAACACAGCTGGTAGCGTGGTGTACTCCATATCTTCCATCGGTAATCTGTGCGGCTCGAATGGTCCATGCCTTCGCATATAGGTTGCGATCGTTCCTGCCATCTGCCGTGCCTCATCGAATCCTGGGTCATCGAATAGATCTACCGGTCCTACGAGTTTGGCGTTACATATCTGGAACCCCGCGGCAATGACCCGTGGAGGTCCATCAAACCGTGTGCACCTTGCATTGGCGAAGCTTACAGGCATCAGAGGGCCGTTGTGACTTCCTCGCATCCATCCACTCACCAGGTGTGGGAATGCGAACGGCTCAAGCACCTCGCCAAGTGCAGGGAGTCCTGATTGTGCTCTAACGAGCGCTACAGGATCGTCCTTACCAACATACTTTCCAGCGGTCTGGAATAGCTTCTCAGTGCTTATCGCAGCCACTGGTTCATCTGCCGGAAGCGGACTTGACTCCTTTGGGTATACCCGCTTTATCACATACCTGCTCTTTGCACCGATCAAGGCAAGCATCTCATACATTTCCTCTGGTGCATTCATGAATACACGTGTATGTTCCTGTATATCCCATATCTCAAATTTGAATCCTGCGTGAGCTGATGGATCTATGACAAGACCCGCTGTATTGAATGGGTCAGCAAAGATTCTGAATATTGGCAGGTTGAACGCTCCTGGCTCGGTCTTATCCATCATATATGCAACGAGCGGCTCACCTTTTCGCTCTGTGAACTCAAGTTCGGCAACACCTGGTCCCATTCCCTTGACGTTCCCACTGAACGCATCGGCGAGCATGTCCTGCCCTGCACCATAGAGTTTTAACTCCGTGGCAACAGCGGTTCCTGCAATAAAAGTATCCCATGCAAGTTCGTGAATCTCAGAATTATCCGCACCCTTCGTATGTCCCATCATAAGCTGCAGGTCATCGCCTGCTGCCATCACCTTAAAATCAACCAGAAGTCCTGATTTAACTGCCTCGGTCAGTTTCTCCTCAGCAAGTTTCATTAAATCCGGATGGACGCTTGCATGACCAGGGTAACCACCAATATCTGCTTTTATCAGACTTATTGTCGTCTTTGACAATTCATTCACCTCACTATGCGTAACATCGTCACAAGATATTATAAAGATTTGCTAAATCCTATCTCTTGTTACAACATGAACCGCTGTCGCCTTGAAGGAGGCGTAGATCTCTGCACCTCTCTCAAGTCCAAGTTCTTCTGCCGATCGCCTGCTTGTCAGTGCAACAAGTCCAGAATCAAGCTCTATTCTGACCACTGCCCCGAGATTCACGATCTTCTCGATCTTTGCCTCTATATTGTTTCTCGCGCTCGTCTTCTGTGAGACTTTTGATATCGTGATCTCTTCTGGCCGCAGAAAAGCGTTGACTCTGGAGCCAACCTCCAGATCGGAAAGAGCAGATATCTCGATACCTCCAAGGTCTATGATCGAGAGCCCATCCTCTGCATCTGTTATGACGCCTTCAAGTACATTCTCAACCCCGAGAAACTCTGCAATCCTCTCGTTTAAGGGTTTATTGAAGACTTCACGAACCCCTCCAACCTGAACGATCCTGCCCTCCATCATGACGCCGATCCGATCTGCCATCACCATCGCCTCTGTCTGGTCGTGGGTCACATGAACCATCGTTACGCCTGACTCCCTGTGGATCCTCTTCAGCTCATCCTGCATCCTCTGCTTTGTCCGTAGATCGAGCGCGCTGAACGGCTCATCCATAAGTATGAGATCTGGTTTCAGGATGAGTGCTCTTGCGATCGCGGTCTTCTGACGCTCACCACCTGAGAGGGTATCTGGATAGCGATCTTTGAGGTCTTCAATTCCAAGTAGCTCCATCATCTCCGATACAGATCTTTCGATCTCGGGTTCTGGAAGTTTTTTAACCCTTTGCCCAAATTCTATGTTCTCACGAACTGTGAGATGTGGAAAGAGCGCGTAATCCTGATATACAAACCCAACCCCACGCTCTTCAGGCGCAAGATCTGTCACATTCACCCCATCGATCCAGATCTCACCCCCATCCGGTAGATAGAATCCTGCTATGAGCTCAAGAAGAAGTGTCTTCCCGGCACCGGTCGGTCCAAGGATCACAAAGTACTCGCCCCGATCGATCGCGAGGTTGACATCCTCTATCCTGAACTCTCTCCAGCTCCGCTCAAGGTCTCTTATCCTGATCATCGCTTCTTCCTCCATTCAGGTAGCCTGAGGAGTGTGAAGAGTACGAGACAGATCACGACAAAGAGGATCGCAATCGGCCTTGAACTCGATAAGCCATACGAGGTGAAGCGTTCGTATATCAGGATAGGAGCAGACCGCGGGAAGTACGCTACGATGAGAACCGCTGAGAACTCACTTATCCCCCGCGCCCAGGCAAGGATGCAGCCATTGTAGATCGATGAGAATGCAAGCGGGAACGAGACCCTCCTGAACGTCTGCCAGGGAGACGCACCAAGCGAGCGCGAGACATTCTCCAACCGCTCATCCACACTCCTGAACCCCTCCCTCGCAGTATCAACAAGATACGGCAGGCTCATGAAGAGCATCGCAAGCACAATCCCGAAGAACGCATCGACAAGCGTGACACCAAGCATATCAAACGGTGCCCCAATCACCCCAGAACGCATCAAAACCCCATAGAGTGCAATCCCGGCAACAACATGCGGTATCATCATGGGAATATCAATTATCCCCTCTACAAGGCTCTTCCCGGGGAAATTCCTCCGTGCAAGAAGATAAGCCAGCGGAACACCGAACGTGAATGCAATGAGCGTGGAACACGTCGTGGCAGCGATACTCACCCCGATCGCAGTCAGAACAACAGGATCCTTTGCAGCACTAAAAAGAGCAGGGAGGTCTTCTATCTGCCTGTAAAACATATCAAGAAGGGTGATGGAGATAAAAAGGACGAGAACGAGACCCAGGGCTGTGAATAGGAGAAATAGAGTTCCTCCTTTCGGTTTTTTGATGGGGTTCAGTGGATTTGATGGCATTTTAGGATCCTTAAGGCTTAAATAATATTTCAATTTCAGATTTATCTGATTTCGTTACTTCTTTTTCTACTATTGTTTTCATTTTCAGAACAATCTTTTTCGCTACCTCGATCATCGTCGAATCTGCTGTCCACCAGGAACCTATTGAATATTCAGAGACTTTTAGATGTGAGAATGATCTCATCGCTCCCATAAATTTTTTATCAACTATACCCCCATTATGGATTTGTATGTGTCTTATCTGTATCAGAAATTTTAACCATTCTATTTCTAAGGGGTCCATTTTTATCACTCTTCTTTCGAAATTTCCAGTGTTGCTATTGTAGTAATTCTGTTTTCGATTTCTGGAAACAATACTATTCAATGCTAAGTTATAATAATAAATAGGTATCCAGTCTGAAATCAGCTCTTCTGAATAATTCGCAAATTCTTTATCTGCTTCATCTTTTAATTTTTCGACTACCGATAATTGCGAATCTAAATTTCTAAAAGGACTGTGTCGCTCCCGTTTTTCACGGCAATCTTCTGCAATTTTATCAGATGTTTTCATACTAAATCTCATTCAAGAGCTATTGGCGTAACATTCAACCACCTTTTAAATTCTCGTTTAATTTCTCAATTGTCAGCTCTCCGGTTCTTTGTAAGGTCGTCTCAATAATTTTAGCATCTATTTTACCCTCTTCCTTAAGTAAAAAGATCCTAGCGAAGACCGTAACTGGAACCAAAAGAATCCCGCGTTCTTCAGCCCTTCTTCCAGCATCCCCCTCAAAACTTGGAGTCCCAATGACAATACGATATGTATATTGCCCTTCCGGGCATTTCTTCAAAACTTCAAGGGCAATGGTGGTTTTTACAGGTTTATCCAGTGATCTAGTTGATTTACATTCAAGACATACCTTTATCGGGTTCCCATCACTGCCCTTTAACAGACTCCCATCTTCATTTTTGAGATATACATCTGCCTCTGGTATTGAATCTGATCCTACGTGATGATCGTGTACCTCAAAGATATCATCCATATGTCTTAGTATATTCTTAACGGCGATCCAAAATCTATTCTCACTCGAACTAAAGAGGTTCTCAAACAAACTTAGTTCAATACCCTTCTCATAAGCTTCTAACAGTATTAATTCCTTTTCTCTTTCAGGATCTTCAAGCAAATTGTAAACTGCACGCCGTTTAAGCTTTAATGCTTTTTCAGCCAGTTGTGCGCTTAACCACCTGATATCTACATTTAAAAGTTTTGATGGATCGGCAATACCAATCTTATCAAGAAATATTATCATATTTCTATCTGACGTGATACCTTTCCTGACAAAATCAACATGCTCTTCTTTTATTCCATATAACGTCATTATTCCAAGTTTATCGAGCAGTTCACCAAATTTATTATGCAGTTCAGTCTCGCTCTCTTCTATTATTTGCTGCATCGCTCTAATCGTAGTGGAAAACCTCGGGGCGATCCGTTCTTTTATGTCAGAGGGTGCCCAATATTCAGCATCCAGCCCTTCTATCTTGAAAATTTCAGAGTAACTCTCCTCCGAGATGTATTTCTTAATTATTTCGGTTGTTAAAATGACCTGATCCACTTCTTCTAAATCAAGATGATCTAACCCAAATCGCTTTTTCACATCCTCACGGTTTGGATAATAGTATCCTCTCATCCAAAATCTATTACCTCCCTTGAATTCTGGAGTGCTACATACCGTTATTAAAATATCAGATATCAATCCATGGTCGATGTCCCTATACAAGTAAGTTCGCAAGTTTTTTAGGATGATATGTGCGCTAAACGGGTTAATTATCTGTTTTGATACACTTTTACCGAGTTCAGTTAAATTAAATAGTTCTCCATCTCTTTCCACAAATCCCCACTCTTCTAACTTTTCTACTCCTATCTCGACACTCAACCGAAGATCTTCATGGCTCACGCCTTTGTACCCATAAAACGTCTTTTCCATAATCTTTACAAGTTTATCTACCGATGGATAATCTCGAAGTAAGTTTAATAAACTACCATAATCTTCAGAAAGATCTATCCTGCTTTCTATCTCCTCTGGTTCTGCTAAAATGTACCTATTTTTGTATGATTCGGCAAATATCGGTGTTTTAGAGATAATAACACACTCCCCATGTTCATCTGTGTATTTGGGTCTCCCAGCCCTTCCAGCAAGATTTTTGTACTCTGCTACGGTTAAGTCCCTCCCAGAATTACCCCTTCCTCCGATTCTTGGTTCGGAAATAATAACCCTCTTTGCCGGAAGATTCACGCCCGCAGAAAGTGTAGTAGTTGAGATCATGACCAAAAGATCTTGATTCCTGAATGCATCCATCACAACTCTTTTTATCTCAGATCCAAGTCCAGCGTGATGAAAAGCAATCCCGTTTTTCACCGCTTCTATAAGTCCTTTTAATGTCTTTGTATCACTTCCCTCCAAATTTCCAAGGTCAGTGGCAATCTTATCGAGCTTATATGAATCTACCCTCTCTTTTATTTCTTCTGTAAGACATCTTTGGATTTCCGCTGCAAAATCTCTCGCATCTTTTCTTTTAGGTACAAAAATTAGCGTTTGGGGTAGCCCCTCTCGACTAATTTCTTTCATAATAAAATCTATGGTTAGATTATGTGTTGGATTACGCTCATAATCTCCTATAGTTTCTTCACTGGATAGGCTTTCACGGTGATCGTAAAATCGTATCACTTTGTTTCGATGGTCATAAACCCCCTCATATAATGGGTTCTTTCTCCAATCACTGGTATCACAGAGCTTGGCGTGTAGCCAATCACTAATCTCATCTCCATTCGGTACTACAGCAGATAAACCAACGATGCGGATATTAGGAAATCTGTGCATCAACTGTGCAAGTATAAGCTCAAGTTTTGCTCCACGATCTTTATTCGAGATCATGTGAAACTCGTCAATTACCACAGCCCCCAAATCTGAAATAAGCTCTGGATGGTTGCGAAGATGGTAATCAAACTTCTCATAGGTCATTATCATGATGTTTGATCTCTGAAGCTCTGATAAATTTTCATCATCCATCGTGGATTTGGTAACGTGAATGCCTATTTCCGAATATTCCATTCTTTCTTTAAAATCATCATATATCTCATTAGCAAGTTCGTTAAGAGGGACCAAGTACGCACCAGCTTTAGTAGACTTCAAAAACGAGTGTATTAATATGACTTCTGCAACAAGTGTTTTTCCCGAGCCTGGAGAGGATATAAATATAAAATTATCGTTATCTAAAGCTCCATTTTCAAATGCTTGGATTTGTGGATACCAAATTTCTTTGTACCCCTTATTCTTAAGGGTCATGACGTAAGAATTCCACAATCCATATCGAGTCTCTAATACTTCAATTGGTAGCTCTTCGGGCATATCTTTTATCATACTTTCCCTCCACCACCCTAATCTCTTACTCGCTCAACCCATACGGATCATAAACCCTTCTCTCAACCCCACCATATAAACGTTATTCCAGTCACAATCGACCCATCAAGCTGGTTAAATCAAAATATCCCCCAAACTTTTTTAACAATAGAGAACTTTGCAAAACCCAAACCTTTAAACCCTCATAATTCAATATAATAACATGCAAACACTCATAAGCTTTGCAATTGAAGAAAGATACCGTAAAGTTGCCAATATTGGTGATCGACTTGGCATGGTCAACAAAATCATCGATTGGGATGCTTTCAGACCCATTCTGAGCAAGATGTACAATGACAATACACCAAAAGGTGGACGACCTCACTGTGATGAAATTGTTATGCTGAAAGTCCTGCTTCTTCAATCATGGTATAGTTTATCTGATCAAGAGGTTGAGTATCAGATCGCTGACAGGATCTCATTTCAACATTTCATCGGTACACACAACCCTGTGCCTGATTACTCAACTATCTGGCGTTTCAGAGAACGAATCGCAGAGAACAACCTTCAGAAAAAGATCTGGAATGAACTTATGAGACAGATGGAGAAGAAAGGTTTGATTGTCAAAAAAGGACATATCCAGGATGCAACCTTCATCGAGGCAGACCCTGGCAGAAAGCGGTATCAAAAGGAGAAAAAAGGAGAAAAAGAGGGTGAACGGATCAAATATACACCGAAACAGCTCTCACACATCGATAGAGACGGCTCATTCTCTATCAAGAATGGGCAGGTGCATTATGGCTACAAAGGACACACCAAATCGGATATCGATTTCCAGCTAATCCGTGAGTTTGATCTTTCAACAGCAAGCCTCCATGATTCACAGGTTGATCTTTCAGAGGATGGTGATATTGCGATCTATAGAGATAAAGGATATGCTGGTGTTCCTGTTGGTGCAGATGGTGTATCAGATTTCACGATGGAGAAAGCATATCGAAACAGACCACTTAAAGAAGGGCAAAAGTTTAGGAACAGGATGATCTCAGGGATAAGATCGGTTGGAGAGCGACCATACGCCGTTATGAAACGAGTCTTTAAGGGTGGAAGAACGTGTCTTAAAACACTTCATCGAGTGAAAGTTCAGTTCTTAATGGCCTGCTTTGGCTTCAATGCGTACCAACTCTGTACACTCAGATTGAAAGGGGTAATAGCGTAAGCTCTCGAGAAATAGTGGGAAAATAGGTGGGAATAGAGGTGATCAAGGAATAAATTAGGTAAAAGATGGTGGATAGGTGGTTCTGGAACGGATTCTGATATAAAAGGCGGTATAGATGTCTTTGAACAGAGGTTTTGCAAAGGTCTCTATATCAACAGAACCCGTCAGGATCCTGCTGAAAAAACATAATCTAAAGCCCTGGTTAAAAAAACATGGTGTATCTCAGAATTAACCGATGAATTCATAGAAAGAATGAACAGAATACTTGAGTTGTATGAAAGACCATACAATCCTAAGGAGCCAGTAATTTGCTTTGATGAGAAGAGCAAGCAACTTCTTGCTGATCCTCGAACTCCTTTACCAATGAAACCGGGAATGCCTAAGCGCATAGATTCAGAATACATAAGGAATGGAACAGCAAACATATTCGTGATGGTGGAGCCTAAGGCAGGCATCAGGTACACAATTGTGAGAAAGAGAAGGAAAAAGGAAGACTTCTCATTTTGCATAGAGAGACTCGTGGACATCTACAAGGTTAATAAAGTTCACAAGATCCACATAGTCATGGATAACCTGAATACCCATTCTGAGAAATCACTTGTAGATACCTTTGGCAAAAAGAAGGCAGAGAAGATAATGAAGAATGTTCTTTTCCATTACACTCCAAAACATGGTAGCTGGCTTAACATGGCTGAGATTGAAATAGGAGTTATGGAAAGTCAGTGCCTTAAGAGGAGGATTCCTGATATTGATACCATGGAGAAAGAACTGAGTGCATGGCAAAATGCAAGGAATGAACGGAGAGCAAAGATTAACTGGAGATTTACGAGGGAGAAGGCAAGTGAGAAGTTTAAGCTCAACTCGAAATAATTAAGATGTTAGGGTACTAGTAGTGCAACATTTTAAATATGACGAGTTACCATATACTTCATGGTCAACAAAAAGTATGTGGTCAAACTCACCACAGAAGACAAAGAATACCTGCAAAACTTCGTATCAAAGGGAAAGAGATCTGCAAGAGAATTCCAGCGTGCATGGATTCTGCTTTTAGCAGATAAAGGTAAGACTGACAGAGAAATAAGTGAACTCCTCAATGTCTCAAGAAGGACTGTGGAAAGGATAAGAACAAGATATGTTAATGAAGGTTTGGATGCCAGACATGACAAACCAAGGCCAGGACAACCAAAAAAGCTCTCATCTTCTCAAGAAGCACAGATCATAGCAATTGCTTGCAGTGATGCTCCCGAAGGCAGGGAAAGATGGACTTTAGAACTTCTAAGGAAAGAAGCAATAAAGAGGGGGATTGTAGACAATATATCAACAGAACCCATCAGGATCCTGCTGAAAAAACATAATCTAAAGCCCTGGTTAAAAAAACATGGTGTATCTCAGAATTAACCGATGAAT
>JAOQII010000029.1 GCA_026134025.1 Candidatus Syntropharchaeum sp. | reverse complement strand
TATTGAGACGCTGGAAGAGATCAACGAGGTGAAGTTGCCATACGAAGAAAATACTTATTATACCCATCCCTACTGGCGGTAAGAAAATTTTATTATACACCTTTGGATAAATTTTAACCAGCGAGATGTGAGGGGTTAAGATTTATCACAGATACCTGGGAGTATGCTTAGCATTTTTGATCCTCTTCCAGATAACGCTCCCTCCCGCGCTTGCAGAACATGATACCGATGGCGACGGTATACCAGATTCATGGGAGCTTACCTATGGGTTTGACCCTGACAATCCGCTTGATGCGGGCGTTGATATCAATGGTGACGGGCTCTCAAACCTTGAAGAATACACAAAAGGTTTTGATCCGCTCTCACGTGATACCGATTCTGATGGAATCATAAATACGGCAGAGGTTGAGGGGTTCTTCGGGTTCTTCACAGATCCGATCAGGGAGGATACAGATGATGATGGGTTGAGTGATCTCATCGAGATAGCATATTACATCGATTTTACAGATGAGCGAGACATAGAAAGGCTTACGAGTGATAATATAACCTACCTAAAGATGCTTCGTACAAATTATTCATACCCGCTCGATCCACTAAATAACGATACCGATAGCGATGGTCTGGATGACGGCGATGAGATCGAGGAGGGTACATCCCCTGTCCGGTTTGATACCGATGGAGATGGTTTAAGTGACGGGGATGAGGTCAATAGATACGCAACAGATCCTCTGAAACGTGATACCGATGGAGACTGGCTCTCTGATTTTGAGGAACTTCAGGAAGGTGAGGATGGCTATGTGACAGATCCGCTCGATAGCGATACTGACGATGATGGCATGATCGATGGCGAGGAGTCAATGCCGCTCGGGTCGGTCCCCATCCCGCCAAGCAATCACTCGTTGAGCTTTAAGGAGTTTGTATCAGGAGATCTCTATGCAGGTGAGTACGTAACAACACTGGGTCGGGTTGTAAATCCCCCTTCTGTGGAGGCAGATACCAGCGATCTGGATCGATACACGCTTGAACTTGATGACCCACTGAAAAATACTGCCGGAGTCCATATACAACTTACGATCGTAAATACAACGTTTCATCATCTCTATGATGGCGAGATCCAGATCTTTGATGATAACTTCGGTTTTGCGATAGAACCCGGGGATAAACTCCTGATAGTAGGTCTTGCTGGGAGGATCACGGGTGTAAAACGACCGATTACGATAGATGCCTCTGCCAATGGTTCTAATGGTACGGTATTCCTCGTGACAGATCCCGTGGATTTGAGCCGGAGAGACGTTTCGTCGAGAGATCACATCAAGGTAAGGTCTGATCTATCAAGCACAAGCTCACCCATCCTGCCTGCAGCCGGCACCCCTTTGAGCGGGGGAGATGATACGGGTGGAGAAGATGGTGTAACACCTGCCGCCCCTGAACCTTTTATGATATTCATCGATGCTGAGAGCCCATCTGTGATGGAAGATGGGAATATGACAGTTAGAGTCACGGCGTATCTTACGGATAGGTCTGGAATGCCGATCGATCCTTCTCCTTTGGTGGAATTTAATATAAATTCGAGTGATGCATGGATCAACGAGACGAGCCGAAGTGTAAACGGTGCGTTCACATCGGTAAATATCACGACATCAGATGCAGGCATCGTCGATCTCACAGCAAGTTCCTCGGGTCTTGTATCAGATGAGATCTCGATCATCTTTGAGAAAGGGGGATTCTCAGGGCTGATTCTCTATATTCTGGTCGCTGTTGTACTCACAGGTGTAGCATTTGTCGTTATCAAGAAAAGAAAGAAGGGTGGAGCAAAACACTGGATTGTTGATGGGGTCAAGAAGGGCAAAGGTGGTGTTTATACGGTCAAGATAAAAAGGAGAGGGGAATCAAAGATAGTTCGGCTTAAAAAATCTGAGTATGCAGAACTTAAGAAGAATAAGCAGATAAAAAAGGATGAATATCTCATTGTTATGAACTGATGCAAAAGTATTTATCGAATAACTATCATAGTTTATAATAATAAATAAAGGAAGGAGGCGATAAAATATGCTTGAGTTGTATGGTTCAGGTCTGCTGTTGAAGACCATAATGGATGAGATCGCAGATGCGTATGGGCCAAAGGATGCGAATAAGATCGCTTACAAAGCAGGGGAGAAGATCGGAGCAAAGGTCACCGACAAACTTCTGCCTGAGACAGATCCTGAAAAGGCGTTGAAGATGCTTGCAGAGTATGTCAGGCCATATCTATATATCCAGGTAAAGAGGAAGAAGGAGAGTGGGGGCATCACCGAGTTCGAAGTATCATATCCAAGGTGTATGATACGGACGCTCTCAAGAGGTGCGGTTCCAGGTCCGCTATGTCGTGCAAAGGCGGGCTGGATAGAGTCAGCCCTTATGGGGATGACAGGCCTGCAGGTCAAGATGGAGACAACGAGGATCCAGCCGGAGAAGAACATCTGCTACGGAACGATCATATTTGGATAGAGGGTGGCAAGATGGAACCCGAGCTGGACCTCAAGTTAATAAAAGAACACCTTATGGGTGTGCATGCGTCTTTAGGTGATCTATCACTTGGGGTTGCTTTAGGCACGATGGATGGCGAGGTTGTTGTCGGGACTGGTACCGCGGGTGAGGAGTTTGACGCCACAATAGCGGTCAGGGATTTTTCAAAAGTGATAAAAAACGGAGCGGAGACATTCAATGAGCTTAAGGCAGGAGAACTCATGTATGTGATGCTGGCATCACATGAGAAGATCGGTCTTGTGATGCCGGTAGGTGATAAGTACTTCATCGGGCTTGCCGCACTACAGGGACTGAGCATCAAACGGGCAATGTTCCAGATGAAGATCGCACAGAATCGGCTTGCCCAACCGCTTTATGGTGAGGTTGTAGGTTAAAAACCCACCTCCTTTTATTCTCCTCACCATTTTTTTACTTTTTTAAAACAGCTCGTGAAGATTTATCTTGTACTGACCAAGGTCTCCACCATAGTTGCCTGCTGTTATTTTGACGATTCCATCAACGATCGTTGCCGCCTCAATCCCGACCCGGGTTGCAGCCTTCACTGCATCAAGATCCAATCCGTTTATCACAAGCTCGAATATCGCCTCAACATCATCAGGAACAATCGAGCCCTCGACTTTATCTTTCAGCGTTGGGCAGAACTTCTCATTCGTCGAGGCTTTCAGGAAACTGTACTTGTTCGAGCCTGGCTTCGATCCCGAGGCAACAACCCCACCAGGGAACGGCGTGATCGAGCCCTCAATCCTTGCGATCGCATCGACCGCGGCTTCAGCGGCTTTAAGTGCAGCCTCCTGTGTCTTTCCGAGTATGAAGAAGTTCCCGCCTGCAACACCCTCAACTGCACCGATATTCTCCTCAATCCCGAACTCACCCTGCATCATCGGGATAAAGTAAACCTTCCTGCCTGCGATCTCGTCCTCACGCTCAAACCCGTCTGCAAAGAATTTGAGTTTGAATCCTGTGTTAAACTGTTTCTCAGCATCAGGTAGCCCATTGAAAACCCTTGCGGTTGCAGATGTCAAAACACACTGCCCGATGCGTTCAAGAAGCTGCTCATCAAGTGCTTTGTACCCGAACGTGCAGATCTGGATGTACGCGCCAGGTCTGCCATCAGGGGTTTCTGCTTCATCAACCAGCCGCTCAATCCCGCACTCTGCTGGACATCCGATAACTGACGTCCCAAAGCCTGTTGCCTCGCGTGCTGCGTTCAGGACCCACTTCTCAGAGCTTGCAGTGATCAACGCCCTTGCTATCTTTATCCCAAACGCCTCGGCATAAGTATCTTCTATCTCAACACCATTCACTTCCATAATTATCCCAAGAAAAGAAGCCACATTAATCTATTTTAAGGTATTGGTATTTCGTTTCACAAATATTTTGCAGAACAATCCACAAACCTTAAATATAAATGATTAAGATTTTTCACTATAAGGCTAAGAATAGATGCCAGAGAGATTGAAGGTGAGAGAATGAATGATTTGAGAGCAATTGAAGAAGAAGAGAAGAAATGGATGGAGCGCGCGAAGCAGAAGAAAGAGCGCCAGGAGGTGTTTGAAACATACTCAGGCATTCCTCTGAAGGCGATTTACACTCCGCTCGATGTGAAGGAGCATGACTATTTAAAAGATGCTGGCTTTCCAGGATTTCCACCCTACACAAGAGGAGTGTACCCCACGATGTACAGGGGGAGTTTCTGGACGACACGTATGTTCTCAGGGCATGGTACACCAGAAGAGACAAATGAACGATGGAAACTCCTGTATAAAGAAGGAGAGACTGGTTTTAGTGCTGCGATGGACTCACTCACATTCGTGGGACTCGACCCTGCGGATCCAAATGTCGAGCCCGAGGTTGGGACAGACGGCGTTCCCCTTTATTGCAAGCCTGCTGTTGAGGCGCTTGTAGAGGGGCTCCCGATCGATAAGGTCAGCGTTGCATTCCCGATCGAGTGTTTAACCTCTGCTCCCGTATCTGCGATGTATTTCAATGTCTACAAGGAGCGAGGATTTGATCTCAAGACCTGCATGGGTACAACACAGAACGATATCTTAACGATGTCGATCGGATATGTCCAGTACAAGTCGCTCGACCCCCCGCATCTCTTGAAACTTGCGTGTGACCTGATCGAGTGGTGCAACGCAGATAAGAATGTCCCGAAGTGGCACCCGATAAACTTCACAACATACAACTACCGTGAAGGCGGGATCGACGCGATTCAGGAACTGGGTTTCGGGTTTGCAAATGCGCTGGAACATATCGACCACTTACTTGCACGTGGAAGAAAAGCAGAGGAATTCATAGATCGTCTGGCATTCCATTTATCGGCTCACAACGACTTTTTTGAAGAGATTGCCAAATACAGAGCCGCAAGGAGAATCTGGGCGAAACTGCTCCATGATAGATACGGCATCGAGGATCCAAAACACCTGGGCTTCAGGTATCACATCCAGACTGCTGGATCTTCACTGACGCGCCAGCAACCGATGGTGAATATCATAAGAACAACCGTACAGGCGCTTGCAGCTGCCCTGGGTGGATGCCAGTCGATGCATACAAACTCCTACGATGAAGCGATATGTCTGCCAACAGATGAGTCTGTGACGCTTGCTGTGAGAACTCAGCTTGTATTGAAGGAAGAATCAAGGATTGGAAATGTAATCGACCCGATGGGTGGATCGTACTATGTTGAGTGGCTTACAGACGAGATCGAGGAGCGGGTATGGGCATATCTTGATAAGATCGCTCAGGCTGGCGGGATCGTGAAAGCACTTGAGTCAGGATGGATCTACCGTGAGATGGGGGAGGCGTTCCACAAACGAAGAAAGGCTGTTGAGAGTGGTGAAGAGCGGGTTATCGGTGTGAACTGCTATACATCAGAGGAAGAAGAGCCGATCAAGGTCTTCAGGACGAACCCCAATGCTGCAAAGATTGAGCAGGAGAGAATTGCAAAGCTCAAAGCCTCGCGGGATAACAAGAAGGTTGAGGAGCTTCTCGGTAAACTGAGGGGTGTCTGTGAACGTGAGGAGAATGTACTCCCTATCGTTATGGATCTGATGGGCAAAGGAGCGACGATCTCTGAGGTCTGTAATACGTACAGAGACGTCTGGGGCGAGTGGAAGCAACCCATCGTCTTCTAAGGATGTGTGATCGGAATGGAGAAAGTTATAAGGGTTTTGATGTCAAAGCCAGGCTCAGATGGACACTGGAGAGGAAGTGTTACGGTATCACGTGCACTTGCAGATGCAGGCATGGAAGTCATTTTTGGCGGGTTTCAGTCGATTCCTGAGATTGTAGAAACGGCGATCGATGAAGATGTCGATGTGATCGGTATCAGCATCCACTCGATGGCACACATGGCTTATGCAAGACAGCTAATGAACCTTCTCGATGAGAAAGGAATGAAGAATGAGTTTCTCGTTCTATTCGGCGGTGTAATCCCTGATGAGGATATTCCCGCGATGAAGGAACTCGGTGTGAGTGGTGTCTTTGGTCCTGGAACGATGACCGATGATATCGTCAGCCACATAAGAGAGAAGATCAGTATGTAGGATAGAGGTTAAATACCTCTTCACCTTTCTATTTTTACAAAAATGCGTGCAAAGAAGCGTTTACTTCAGATTGTCCTTGGAATTGTTATCATCGCTTTTATCCTGTACAAATTAGGTCCAGAGGCGGTATACGAAACGTTGAAACACGTTGATCTTGCTTATTTTATCCTTGCAGGATGCGCATATCTTGCCTACAACACGGCGATGGCGATACGGCTTAAATACCTCATGAAAGTGATTAGCAAAGAGAATTTACCCTTTAAAGATATCTTCTTCTCACACATGGGAGGTATGATCGCATCTGATGTGACCCCTGCCAGAAGTGGCT
The DNA here is from genome assembly GCA_026134025.1 of Candidatus Syntropharchaeum sp. Taxonomy (GTDB): domain Archaea; phylum Halobacteriota; class Syntropharchaeia; order Syntropharchaeales; family Syntropharchaeaceae; genus Syntropharchaeum. Next base: position 10,968 of record JAOQII010000029.1, on the reverse strand, counting down.
ACTTCTTAACGCCCGTCTTTCTCAAAAAAAAGGGTGAGAACCTGACGATCACAGCCGGCATGGCAGCAATCCTCGCACCGCAGGGTATAGAGTTTATACTGAAGGTGGTGGGTAGCCTGCTTGGGATATTCCTCCTCATATCCAGCGTCGCGAATACGATCATAACACCCTTACTCTTTGCAGGTGTGATCTTCATGCTTCTTGGGAGTATAATCCTTGTTTTTCTCTGGACGTCTGAGGAGTCATCGCTGAAGATCATATCAAAGATCCCGTTCATGAAACGATTTGTTGATGAGTTCTCAAGGCTCAAAGAAGAAAGCATAAAGATCAGACCCGAGATCCCATTCATCCTCCTACTGCACATGACCGGGTGGGTACTTATCACACTTCAGTGGGCGCTTCTTGGTAGATCACTTGGTATTGATCTTGGATACATCGCATACTTCCTGCTTCATCCCCTGCTATCGCTTCTCGCATTTGTGCCGATAACACCTGCTGGTTTTGGTCTGATGGAAGGTGGCACAACAGGCGTCTTTGCTCTTCTCGGAATCGATCCTGCGGTTGCCTTCACGTTCTCGATACTCGTTCGGATAAATACGATCGGGGTGGATATCATCGGCTTGAGGGAGGTTAATAGTTAGAGGGGAAACCACCATGATAATTGCGATAACAGGCACACCTGGAACAGGAAAGACCGCTGTGTCAGCAATACTGGGTGAGATCTATCCAATCCTGGATCTCAACGAGGTCGTCAAAGAGATGGGCTTTTACTCAGGCGTTGATGATAAAAGAGGGTCGCTTGAGGTTGAGATGGGGGAGCTTGAGAGGTATATACAGAAAATTATCCCTGATTACGATGATCTAATCGTTGAAGGGCACATCTCGCATCTTCTTGAAGTTGAGTATGGGGTCATTATTGTTCTTAGGTGCCGACCATCTGCGTTGTATGATCGGCTTAAAGCGAAAGGATTTAATGAAGGTAAGATTAGAGAGAACGTTGAGGCAGAAGCACTTGATGTCATCCTCATCGAGGCGATTGAGGGAGGATTTAAAGCGGTGTACGAGGTTGATACGACAGAAAGAAGCGTTGAAGAGGTTGCAAATTGTATAGTAGAGATCATCGATGGGAAGGGGAGTAAGGGTGCATATCAGCCAGGTTCTGTTGACTGGGGGGGTGAACTTGAGAGAATCGTCGATGAAAGTTTTGGACAAAGGGATCTGGGCTGATGCTTGATAGATATCGTCATGAGTTTGGGAGGTTTATTGAGCCGATCGTTGAGCTATCGATCAGGCTTGGGCTTACCCCGAATACGCTCTCTACAATTTCTTTTATCTTTGCCGTGGCATCAGGTCTTCTATTTTATCTATCCAAGTATCCAAACTCGCTAATTTTTGCTGCGATCTTCATGGTATTAAGCTCACTCCTTGATGCTGTAGATGGGGCGGTTGCAAGAAAGATCGATCAGGCAAATGCCAGAGGTGATCTACTCGATCATGTCTTTGACAGGTATGCGGATCTGTTCATACTCTGTGGGATACTCTTTGGGGGTTACGCACCAGCCTGGATCGGGGTTCTTGCGATAACAGGGGTTATTCTCACAAGTTACATGGGCACACAGGCTCAGGCCGTGGGAGTCGGGCGGTATTATGGGGGGATACTCGGAAGAGCAGATAGATTGATCCTTCTTCTTGGAACAACCATCCTGAACTGGGCTTACCCAGATGCGATCTATGGCTTACCGATTCTCGGATGGGTTCTCGTATTGTTTGCGATAACAGGGCACTTCACGGCCATTCAACGATTTGTATTTATCTGGAGGAGGCTTTGATGAAGGTTGTGGCATGGGTTGGTTATCCAGCCTGTGGGAAATCCACGGCATCAGAGGTTGCACGATCGATGGGGATACCATGTATCGTTATGGGAGATATCATCCGTGAGGAGGTTCAAAGGCGTGAACTTGAGCCAAATGATGCAAATACAGGTGCTGTTGCAGATGAGCTGAGGAAAAGTGAGGGTATGGATGCAATAGCAAAGCGCACGATACCAAAAATCATGAAAGAGAAGAATAGTGTGGTTGTTGATGGAATACGTGGAATATCAGAGGTTAAAAGGTTCAAAGAGCAGTTTAAGGATGATTTTATTCTCGTTGCCATACTTTCGCCCTTCAACCTGAGATTTGAAAGAATGCGCAGGCGTGGACGAGATGATGATGGACTTACACACGATGAGTTCAGGATGAGGGATGAACGAGAGGAGGGATGGGGACTGCCTGATGCGATCACAGCTTCTGATATCACGGTAAAAAATGATGGAGATCTTGAAGTGTTTTCAAAGAAGATTCGTGAGATACTTACAGGGGTGATACTAAGATGAGTAAGATCGGTTTTTCATCATTGCTTGTCACAAGTGATCCGTTTGAGTGGGTATGGAAGCTTGAAGATATCGGTTTTGAGGTCTGGGAGGTTGTCGATGAGGGGGAACACAGGATCGAGGAGATCAGGGACGGAATTAAAGAGGTCTATGAGACAACAAATCTTGAGATAACCTCGCATGCACCGTTCTCAGACCTCAACATCGCATCTGTGAACTACCCGATCTGGTCTGAGACGATCAGGCAGATCAAGCGCTGTATTGATCTGATGAGTGAGTTTGTCGAGGTTGTAACCGTCCATCCTGGGGCTCTATCCCCACTCGGGATGCAGATCCCTGACAAAGTAAGAGAACAGGTAATAGCAGGTTTTAGAGAGATCTGTGATCATGCAAGCCAGTATGGGATCACAATCGGGCTTGAGAATATGATAGAGATTGAGATGCTTCTTGCACGAACGCCTGAGGAAGCGCTGGGAATCGTCGAGAACGTGGGGCGAGATAATCTCACTATCACATGGGATGTTGGCCATTCGAATACGACAGGAACGATCGATGGATTTCTTGCAGTACGTGATTGGATAAAGCACATCCACATACATGATAATCAGGGGAGAAGGGATGAACACCTTCCTGTTGGCGCTGGAACGATCGACTGGAAGCATGTGATGAATGGGCTTGAGGGTTACAATGGTCGGATGATAATTGAGGCTCGAACCTTGCAGGACGGCGAGGAGGGTTTACGGTATATTGAGAGAGTTTGAAGTAAACCACAAAGAACAGGTAACCTATTTATACACCCCTACCATGAATTATTCTATCAATCAAATTCATAGGTGTACGAAGATGTCAAGACCTTTCTATAACTATATCGGGGATGCGTGGGCACGCCCTAAAAATACCTACGTAAAAGATCTCCTCTGGGAGCGGATGCAGGTCTGGAGAAGAGAAGGGGCGTCGGTCAGGACCAACCGTCCAACCAGGCTTGATCGTGCCAGAAAACTTGGATACAGGGCAAAACAGGGTATAGTCGTTGTTAGAACAAGGATCAGGCGTGGAGGCAGACGGAAGCCCCGATACATCAGGGGAAGGCGGACAAAAAGGATGGGCATGCACCACATCGCTCCAAGAAAGAGCCTTCAAAGGATCGCAGAGGAGCGCACCGCAAGAAAATACCCGAATATGGAAGTTTTAAACTCCTACTGGGTTGGTGAGGATGGAAAGCGGAAGTGGTTTGAGGTGATACTCGTTGACCCCTCACACCCTGTGATAAAATCAGATCCCAGTTTCAAATGGCTCCAGAATCCTTCAAACCGCGGAAGGGTATTCAGGGGTAAGACAAGCGCTGGCAAGAAGAGCAGAGGTCTTCGCAAGCGCGGAATCGGATCAGAGAAGGCTGCAATGAGGTAGATGATCGAGATCGATGGCTCACGCGGTGAGGGTGGCGGACAGATCATAAGAACCGCGATCACGTTCGCCGCAGTCACAGATACGCCTGTTAAGATCACAAATATTCGAATCAAGCGACCCCGTCCTGGTCTTGCCCAGCAACATCTGAAAGGCGTCGAGTTTCTAAAAAAGATCACCGATGCAGAGGTTGAAGGGCTTAAACTCGCATCAAAGGAGCTTTTATTTAGACCACATGGGATAAAAGGTGGTAAATTTGAGGTGAATATACAGACAGCGGGCAGTGTATCACTCTTTCTCCAGTCTATAATTCCTGCTGCACTAAAGTCATCTGAAAAGCTTGAGATCTCGATACGAGGTGGTACAGATGTTAAATGGGCACCCCCGATCGATTTTTTGAGGTTTTTGCTTCTGCCAATCCTTCGAGAGATGGGGGCAGATATCAGGATTGAACTTCTGAAGCGTGGGTACTATCCAGAAGGAGGAGGTCTTATCAACGTCACGATCAATCCATCAAAACTCAAAGGTATTATGCCCGAGAAAGGGAGGATAGATCTTGTACGTGGAATCTCACACGCATCAAACCTGCCCCAGCATGTCGTCCGCCGTCAGGCTAAATCTGCAAGCGAGAAACTTCTTGAAGGTGGTATCGATGCTGTGATCGACCTTGAGACAAGACGTGAACTTTCGACAGGCTCAGGCATCCTCCTCTACGCTGGATATAAAAGCGGGAGTGCACTCGGTGAGCGTGGGAAGCGTGCAGAGCTTGTTGGAGTTGAAGCAGCAGATAAACTCCTCGCAGAGCTTGGTGCAGCATCAACGGTCGATATTTACCTTGCAGACCAGCTCATACCATTTATGGCGCTTGCAGATGGAAGATCAGAGATTAAGGTGCGCGAGATGACCCAGCACCTCAGGACAAATATAGCTGTTGTTGAGGCTTTTCTCGGGACTATCTTCAGGATCGAAGCGCATGAGGGGGTTGTAAACATCTCTCGAAAAGAATTGTAGCGATGGATGGTTGGATAGTTTATTTATAGATCAATCCCTGCATCAGGGAAAAGCCGGGACGCTACAAATGTGTACTAACACTTAAATAAATTCAAAAGTAAGTAAGTTATTGATATTAGCAGGCGATCTATGCCCAAAGGGGGGTAATGTGTAGCAGCAAAAAGGGGGAGAGATCTCCAAAGAATGTTAATATTGACGCACTGGTTTATAGCAAGATATCTTTGATTTCAGGTCTTGTGATGGGACTTGGAATATTTCTTGTGACGTTCTATCTCATATTAGAGGTGGGGGTACACGGTGTATCAGGGCTAAAATCCACACTTATAACGAACCCGATCATCCCATTCAGTCTTATCACTGCTATATTACTATTTTTTGCTGTTGGTTATCTTCTGAAGCTTCAGGTTGTGCATCGAGCAGCGATTCAGCGAACAGCAGATTACTATGAAAAAGCACTTGAGAGCGCAAATCAGGGTGTTACAATTATAGATAAGGATCACAGGGTTAAGTTCCAGAACAGTGTGGCTACGCACTTATTTGGCGATGTTCTTGAAGAAGTGTGTCATGCCGCCTACTTTGGAAGTGATAAACCATGCGAGGGTTGTCTGCTCAATGATGTTATAGACAAGTATAAGCGCCTTACACTACTCAAGGAACTTCAGGATGGCACGATATTGGAGATCATCCTCGCACCGTTTCTGGATAGAACTGGAAGAGTTGTTGCTGTTGAAACGATAGAGGATGTGACCAGTCAAGAGGTAACTGATAGGACGGTGAAGCGATTTCATGATTATCTGGATGAAATACTCAGGAAACGCACCGCCGAATTAGCAATAACCAATGAACAGCTCCAGAAAGACATCACCGAACGCAAACAGAAGGAAAAAGCCTTAAAAGAAGCACAGGAACTCTACCGCACCATCATCGAAGCTGGATCCATGGCAAAGGAGGGTTTTGCACTGGTGCAGGATATCGATGGCATTGAAGCAAAGCACGTCTTTGTCAATGAGTACTACTGTGAGCTTACAGGCTACACAAGAGAAGAACTCAACCAGATGAGCGCCTTTGATCTGATCCCGGAAGATATACGCGAGGAAGTTCATGATCGCTATATTCGTAAACTGCGGGGTGAGGATCTTCCGACATACAATGAGTTTGAGTGGATGAAGAAGAACGGGAAAAGATTCACGGTCAGTTTAAGTTCTGCTGTTGCAACCTATCAGGGCAAGCCTGCATTCCTCTACTATTTCAGGGACATGACAGAAGAGAAAGAGATGCAGGATATGATCAAGCGAGAACGAGCGTTCTTTGAGAGTGTCCTTAGAAGCATGAATGATATGGTTGCGATAATGGATACCAGTGGACGGATCATAGAGATCAATGAGATTGCAGAGGAGAAGCTTGGATTCAGGAATGAAGAGATTGCTGGTTTGAAGTTCAATGAGGTTGACTGGTTTGAGGAGCAGCTTAAGGAGGAGATTGAACCTTACTTTGGTGAGGTTTCAGCAGGAGAGATCATTGAAGCGCGTGAGATCGCACTCATAACAGCAGATGGCAGATCAATTCCATCTCTCTTCTCGATGGCGCCGATCCTTGATGAATCCTCTGGTGAGGTTCTTGGACTGATAGCTCAGGCAATAGATATATCCAAGCTTAAAGAATTTAGCAACGAACTTCTTCTCCAGAAAGAGGAGCTTCTTGTGACGACCGAAGAGCTTGAATCCTCAAAGGCATACCTTGAAACCCTGATCGATACAATTCCCTCGGCACTATTCACGGTAGATCGTAAGCAAAATATCACGCTCTGGAACCGTGCGGCAGAGGAGATAACAGGGTACGAAAAAGAGGAAGTACTCGAGAAGAATTGTCACTTCCTGGAAGAGGAATGCTGCGCTGAAGTCTATCCGCTCCTTGATGATGCAGTTTCAAAGCCGATAATCGGTAAAGAATGCACGATCAAAACCAGGGATGGTCGTAGGATCACCATATCAAAGAATCTCAGTGAGTTGAGAGATATATCTGGCGAGATCATCGGGGGGATCGAGAGCTTCGTTGATATAACTAAAAGAAAAGAGGCAGCAAGGATCATCGAAGCATCTGAAGCGAAGTTCAGGACGCTGGTTGAGAACCTCCATGCAGGCGTCTTCAGATGCACGATCAACGGCAATTATATCGAGGCAAATCCGGCTCTTCTTGAGATACTCGGCGCTAACACAAAAGAGGAGCTTATGAATTCAAACGCGCAGGATGTGTTCCTGACAGAGGAGATGAATAGAGATGTTTTCACGATGCTCAGAAGGGACGGCATGGTTAGAGGTTTTGAGCTTCCGTTGAAGAAACTTGATGGACATTCTGTGATATGGGCATCACTCTCGCTCAAGCTTGTTGATGACGGCAAAGATAAGTACATCGATGGGATCGTTGAGGACATCACAGCAAAGAAAGAACTTCAGAATAAGCTGAAGTATCATGCAGAGAAACTCCAGCATGAGGTTGCGATGGCAACCGCCGAGCTCAAAGCCGATAAGCTGAAGCTTGCAAAAGCGTATGCTGACCTGAAGGAACTTGATGAGCTGAAGACGCAGTTCTTCTCAAATGTCTCACATGAACTCAAGACCCCGCTCACCGTGATAAAAGCGCATCTAAAATTCTTAAAGTCCGGAAAACTGGGCGATCTGACAGCACGGATGAAACACTCGATCGATGTGGCATCCATGGAGGTGGTTGATCTTGAAGATCTTATCGGAATGATCCTGGACCTTGCAAGGCTTGATTCAGGGAAGCTCAAGCTCGATCTTGTTGAGACTGTGATCACCGATCTTGCAGAGGATGTCGTTGAGAGGATGCGAAAGAATGCAGAGGAGAGGGGTCAGAAACTCATTCTTGATGTTAATGGTGAGATTCCTGAGCGAGCCATCGATCCGAAACGGATGAAACAGGTGCTCATGAACCTCGTCTCAAACTCGATAAAGTACAACCCTGAATCGACCACAACAACGATCAAGATATATACAGACTCGAAGAATATTATAATAGACGTCATTGATGACGGTGTTGGTATTGAAAAGAAAGATCTTGAAAAGATATTTGATAGATTCTACCAGGTCGATGGTAGCAGTACCAGATCTGGTAGCGGGACAGGGATCGGGCTCTCGATCGTGAAGGAGCTTGTTGAGCTTCATGGGGGTAATATCACGGTTGAGAGCGAGGTTGGTGCTGGTAGCACGTTCCGTGTCTCATTGCCCATGGATTGAGATATATAGGGGGGATAAATCTGGCACGAATAATGGCTGTGGATGATGATCCGCGAATCAGAGAGGTGCTTGAGATGCTCTTTGCGATGGAGGGTATCGATATAGCAGTGGCATCAGGTGGGGAGGAAGCGATCAAAATCCTCGAACGTGAGGGAGATAATATAGATCTTCTCCTGCTTGATATAATGATGCCCAGGATGGATGGCTGGGACGTTGTAAAAGCCCTGAAGGATCGAGGATGGACGAACAAACTTCTCATCACGATGCTCACGGCAAAAGGTGATCCAGGAGATAAGGCTATGGAGCTTGAAGAGTACGTCTTTGACTACATAACAAAGCCTTTCGATCCTGATGAGCTTGTGAGGCGTGTTAAGGACTTCCTTGAGATCATGGATGCAGCAAAATAGGGGGAAGCTATGCAGGCTGAGAATGTGATCGCGATCGGCTCTTCGACCGGTGGGCTTGTTGCATTGAAGGAGATCTTAAGCCAGTTTCCAGAAAACCTTGGTGCAGCAATTATAATTGTGCAGCACATGCCAGGATTCATATCAAAGTCCGTTGTAAACACGTTGCAGGAAGTGACGAAACTTCGGGTCAAGCTCAGCAAGGAAGGGGAAATACTTGAGAATAACACCGTCTACATCGCACCTGGAGGAGATAGACATCTGGTCGTCAACGGTAAAAAGATCAGGTTGGTCGATGGTGAGAAGGTTAACTTCTGCAGACCGTCTGTTGATGTCATGATGCATTCGATTGCCGAGGAATTCGGGGAGCGGGCAATCGGTACAATTCTGACAGGGATGGGTTGTGACGGTGCGGGAGGAATTGCTTCGATAAAAGCGCGTGGTGGCGTTACGATCGCACAGGATAAGACCACATCAGCGGTATTTGGTATGCCAAAGGCTGCGATAGATACCGGCAAGGTCGATTCCGTGATACCATCGTATAAAATCGCATCCGAGATCATCGAACGCCTAAACCATCAGCGCTTAACGTAAAATGGGGGTACTTGTAGTTGATGATTCAACCTTCATGGGAAGGTTGTATCGGATAATTATATAACCCATCGATCTCTGCCTTACAATTGAAACATCGCCCGTTTTCGATTCGATTCTCGAGGATCTTGAACCCATACCGTTCAATCAGGAGTTCTTTGCATCTGTAGCAGTAAGTATTCTCATCTCCCGTGCCTGGAACATTCCCTTCGTAAACGTACCTCAAACCTTCTTCGATACCAATCTCTCTTGCACGGTGCAACGTCGAGATAGGTGTTGGAGGGGCATCAAGGAATTTGTACGTGGGATAGAACTGGCTGATATGCCATGGAATTTCCACGCCAACGTCTGCGATAAATCGTGCTATACTCTTTAGTTCATCCTCACTGTCATTGACGGTCGGCACCACGAGCGTTGTCGTCTCCAGCCAGATGCCCAACTTTTTGTACAACCTGATCGTCTCAAGAACTGGCTCAAGCTTTGCACCACACATCTTCCTGTAGGTCTCATCTTTGAAGGCTTTGAGATCGATGTTACCCGCATCAAGATAGGGAGCAATCTCTCGAAGAGCCTCTTCGCTCGTGTATCCGTTTGTAACAAAGACGTTCTTGATACCCGATTTATGCGCGAGTTTCATCACATCGATTGCAAAATCCATGAAGATCGTCGGCTCGGTGTACGTGTACGCAATCGTCCTGCAATCCTGCTGGATCGCCAATGCCACCACATCCGCTGGTGTTGTATCCCGACCAGGTATATCCTTGCTGGTCCTGGCGATTTGACTGATCTCCCAGTTCTGGCACCAGAGGCATCTGAAATTGCATCCAGCGGTCGCTATCGAGAAAGATTTTGTACCAGGAAGGAAATTGAACAAAGGCTTCTTCTCGATCGGATCAACACCGCTTGCAACAAGCTTGCCATATACCAGGCTATACAGCACGCCATCTCTGTTTTCTCTGACAGAACAGATTCCTCGCTTATTCTCGGCTATGGTACAGAAATGGTTGCAGAGGTGGCATTTGACCTTCTTATCTGCAAGCTTCTCATATAAAATAGCTTCTTTCATATTAGATACCGGCATAATTACACTTTTCTCCACATTGAAAAAGACGAGAAGAATAGATCTCCACACTAAGAGCTAACTCCGTATTGTATAAAAAAGTTTGTGTTGCATGCTTTTTTGTTCCCTGGGAAATTCATAACTTTGACACTTTGCTCCGTAAAATATCAGGAAAACAAATTTGACAGAAGCCTGAAATCGGAGCGATTTTGCCCTATCGGTTATGAAGTTGCCGTCCTTATCTTTCGGGAGGCATTCTTCAAGTACTTGTAAGATTTTTTCGAACTCGTTGTCGTTGTAGCTGGATTTTAGGGATTTGAGCATTTGTTAACTAATGAGACAAGTTTGTCGTGCTTTGCTACATCCGATGAGTTCAAGAAGTCGGTAAAAGAAGTAGCATTAAAGGATGGCGTTTTAAGTTGATCAGAAACCAAATGCGATTTTAGCAGTCGCAATTGCACCCACAATTGTTGCTATTACTAAAGTTACTTCTAACCAAAATAATCATATTTGTTTACCTCCTCATCCCTTAACCTCTCCTCAATCGATATTCTCTGGATGAATAGTGAGAAAAATAGCGCATTTCGATTCGCTCATTCTTTAGCACCCATAGCACCTCTTACCAACCGAAAAAGACTTGTAGAATGAGCACATAACACCCATGGGGATGGAAAATATCTAAAGACGATAAGGAATTAATCATAGAACTCTGTTCACCACTGCATCCTTCTCACTCTTTAACAGTGACCTGACCTCTTCAAAGTTCCTCACCTGTATTCGTTCTCCCCTCAGAGGAGGGAATGAGATTATTGGATGTAAGTGGTTAGATAAAATAAATAGCCTCTTTAATGGGCGTATAGTTGGATTGGATGA
>JAOQII010000028.1 GCA_026134025.1 Candidatus Syntropharchaeum sp. | reverse complement strand
AGGAGGTTGGACTGCCAGTTGACCTGCACTCACACAGCACCAGCGGAATGGCGCCGATGAGTTACATGGCTGCATGTCCGGCTGGAGTTGATATTCTGGATACATCATTCTCCCCGTTTGCAGGCGGCACATCCCAGCCGGCGACAGAGACGGTCGTTGCCGCACTCAACAGAACACCATACAGCACAGGTCTCAATCTCGCTCTTCTGACAGAGATAAAAGAGTATTTCGCTCAGATAAAAGAAAAATACCGGAGCATCCTTGACCCGGTATCCGAGCAGATCGACACCAGCGTTTTGATCCACCAGATACCAGGAGGGATGCTCTCCAACCTGGTATCCCAGTTAAAGGAACAGAATGCCATGGACAGGTACGATGATGTGCTAAAGGAGATGCCAGAGGTCAGAAAAGACCTTGGGTATCCGCCTCTGGTCACACCAACCAGTCAGATCGTGGGCACGCAGGCAGTCTTAAACGTCCTGATGGGTGAGCGGTACAAGGTTATACCAAAGGAGGTGCGGGATTATGTGAAAGGGATATATGGAAAACCTCCTGCACCAATCGCTGATTGGCTGCTATCAAAGGTGCTGGGCGACGATTGCGCCATAACGTGCAGACCCGCAGACCTGCTTGAACCCGAACTTGCGAAACGGACAGAAGAAGCGGAAGAGCTTGGTATCATCAAGAAAGAGGAGGATATTCTGACTTATACTCTGTATCCGCAGATCGCTCCGAAGTTCCTGAGAGGCGAGATGGTCGAAGAGGAATTGAAATCGGTCGCAGAAGCGGTTCCGGTCCGGGCAGGGATAGTATATAATGAGTTCAAGGTGGTTGTTGATGGCGAGACATTCCATGTGAAGGTTAATCCGGCAGGTGAGACGGCAATCGAGGAGAAGAAGCCTCCTGAATCTGTCGAAGGTGGGATAAGAAGCAATATGCATGGGATGGTTCTCGGGCTGAAGGTAAAGAAGGGAGATGCGGTAAAGGACGGAGATGTCGTTGCAGTGATCGAGGCTATGAAGATGGAGAATAATATCCATGCTCCGAACAGCGGAATCGTCCGCGATATCTTTGTCTCTGAAGGAGATACCATAAGCGCGGGGACTGTTATCATGTCGGTTTATTGAGGTAACGGGGTGTTTTTCGGTGTTTAATAAGATACTGGTCGCAAACAGAGGCGAAATAGCCATAAGGGTGATGCGAGCATGTAGAGAGATGGATATAACGACTGTTGCCGTCTATTCGGAGGCAGACAGTAACGCATTATTCGCAAAATATGCTGATGAAGCGCATTACATCGGGCTTCCGCCAGCAAGCCAGAGTTATCTCAGGATCGACAGGATTCTCGATATCGCAGAAGAGACCGGCGCAGAGGCGGTTCATCCTGGATACGGATTCCTTGCTGAAAATCCGGACTTTGCGAGAGAGTGTGAACGGATGGGTATCGTGTTCATCGGACCGTCCAGCGATTCCATAGAATCTGCCGGAAGCAAGATAACCGCCAGAAAGACGATGGAGAAGGCAAAAGTTCCTGTTGTGCCAGGAATTTCTGCTGAGATCAAAGATCCGGAATCTGCGATCGATGCTGCGCAGGGACTCGGATATCCGGTCATCGTGAAGGCATCGGCAGGCGGTGGTGGGATCGGTATGAAGGTAGCATATAATGATTCCGAACTCGCAGGTGCCATTCATTCTACAAGGGCAGTGGCTAAATCGACGTTTGGTGATCCCACCATCTTCATGGAGAAATATCTGCACCAGCCAAGGCATATCGAATTTCAGGTTCTTGCAGATTCGCATCACAACACGATCCATCTGAACGAGAGGGAATGCTCGATACAGCGGCGTCACCAGAAATTAATCGAGGAATCACCATCGCCTGTCATAACTGGTGAACTCAGAGAGGAGATGGGCGCAGCGGCAGTCAGAGCGACAGAGGCGATCGATTACACCAATGCAGGCACTGTGGAGTTCATATACTCTGATGGGGATTTCTATTTCCTTGAGATGAATACGAGACTGCAGGTGGAGCATCCCATAACCGAGATGGTGACAGGAGTGGACATCGTCAGAAAACAGATAGCGATCGCAGCAGGCGAGAGGCTGGTGATGGAACAGGATGATATCGGCATCAATGGATGGGCAATTGAGTGCAGGATCAACGCAGAAGACCCTCTGAATGATTTTGCGCCGTCTCCTGGAAGAATCACCAGGTACCGGTCACCAGGAGGTCCCGGGATACGGGTGGATAGCGGTGTGCATACCGGCTACACGATCTCCCCGTTCTATGACTCGATGGTATCCAAACTGATATCGTGGGGCGAACAGAGGGTCGAAGCCATAGAACGGATGCGCCGGGCACTGTACGAATATATCATTGTCGGCGTCACAACAAACATCCCCTTCCACAAGGCAGTACTCAGAAATCCGCACTTTATGAGAGCCGAACTCTCAACGCACTTCATAGACGACTTCGGCATATCAGAACAGGTTGCGTATGTGGTTGAACAGGAGAAAGAGAAGGGAGCGACCCTTGCTTCCGCATTGGGTGTGGATGACAGGAAGGTTGCAGCCATAACCGCTGCTGTGAGGACATATATGGATAGTTCCGCTCAAATAACAGACGATTAACTTGACATTATCGGTTTTGAATTTTATATTCTGTTTGATCACGGATCGATAGCCTTTAAATTCCGCATCTGGCGGAAGAACATCTGTAGCTAACTGTTCTATGGTATCTAAAAGCTTTAAAATCAGAGATTTCAGTAGATCTCTGTTATTGAAGTCAATGCTTTCCATATCCAGAGATGCTATATCTTCTGGTATACTGTGGTGCATAAACAAAGTAAATTACAAAAAACTATTTATAATTTTCGGTCTTTATATTGCGCGGGGTTGAAGTGAGTGGGGCGATCCACACGACATTGAGCATGTTCGAAACCTTCAGGCACCCTATTGGACGATTCTGTGTATGTTTGTAACAATAAGGCTTTGGCGGCGTTCTCTCTTTATGTAACCCATACCAAAACAAAACAGCATAAATCCACACCAAATAAGAACATAATCGAGCACATCAGCGTTTGTGGCTTCCCATGGGCTCTCGCACCACAGTACGCACCACAAACGCGGGCGGGCTTATCTTCTGTGTTCGGGATGGGTACAGGAGTTTCCCCACCGCTATGGCCGATGTACTCTCACCGTGCATACAATACGATCTGGATATCGCCTGAACCGGAAGCCGGCCCAAGGGCTGGCCCCGTACATCCAGTTGATCTAGTTAAGCAAGACCATCCGGTTCGGATGTTAGTAGTCGCGGACTGAACACCTCGTTGCCTCGGTGCGTACATCCCGACTCTATCAAACTTGTCTTTTACAAGTATCCTTAAAGAAGTCTCTTTTCAGGTTTGGTTTCGGGCTTAGATGCTTTCAGCCCTTATCCGTTAGTGCGTGGCTGCTCGGCAGTGCCTTGTCAGACAACCGATCGACTAGAGGCACCGTTGCTCTGTTCCTCTCGTACTAAAAGCAACTTACCCTCAGACTTCAAAACACCCCTAATAGATAGTAACCGACCTGTCTCACAACGGTCTAAACCCAGCTCACGATCTCCTTTAATAGGCGAACAACCTCACCCTTGGCTGCTGCTGCACAGCCAGGATGGAAAGAACCGACATCGAGGTAGCAAGCCACCGGGTCGATATGTGCTCTTGCCGGTGACGACACTGTTATCCCCGGGGTAGCTTTTCTGACGTCTTTGTCCCACACCAAGTGGATACAAAGGTTCGCTAGACCCGCCTTTCGGCTTGCGATCCCTTGTTGTGCAGGATCACATCAGGCTGGCTTTTGCTCTTGCACTCTTGGGTGGATTTCTGACCCACCTGAGCCAACCTTTGGGCGCCCTTGATACCTTTTCGAGGGCGTGGCGCCCCACCCAAACTGCCCACCAATCGGTGTCCTCTGAACGAGTGAGGGTTATAGTATTAGAAGGGTAGTATCCCAAGGGCGGCTCCACGCAAGCTGGCGCCTGCGCTTCGATGCCTACTACCTATCCTTCACATCTAACACCACAACCCAACGACAGGCTGCAGTAAAGCTCCACGGGGTCTTCACTTCCCATTAGGGGTCTCCAGACTCTGCACTGGAATGTAAATTTCACCGGGTTCTGGCTAGGGACAGTAGAGCTCTCATTGATCCATTCATGCAAGCCGCCAATTAAGCGGCAAGGTACTACGCTACCTTAAGAGGGTCATAGTTACCCCCGCCGTTGACAGGCCCTTCTTCCCGTTGAACCGGGTTTTGAGGTACCTGCACTGGGCAGGATTCAGCGATCGTACTAGCCCTTACGGGTTTGCGATCACCTATGTTTTTATTAAACAGTTAGAGCTCCCTGGTCACTGCGATCTGCTCTCTCGCAAGAGCAGACACTCCTTCTCCCGAAGTTACGGAGCTAATTTGCCGATTTCCCTTAGCCAGATTAACACCATCACGCCTTGGCCTATTCAGCCAGGGGCACCTGTGTCGGATCTCGGTACGATCATCCAGCTCCCTTTTCACGGGCTCCTGGGATCAGTCAACTTACGTCATCACAACTTGCTCTGCTTCTCGCCATTACGGCACTCCACAGACCTATTTTGCTTGAACGGCGCGACGGCGCCGCTTGACCTTCCCGGAAGCGTCAGTTTATTGCTGGATGGTACAGGAATATTAACCTGTTTCCCTCTTCGATGTACTCTGGTTAGGGTACACCTTAGGATCGACTAACCCTCGGCTGACGAACATTGCCGAGGAAACCTAGCCCTTTCGGCGATCGGGATTCTCACCCGACTATGCTGCTACTATTGCCAGGATTCTCATCTCTACACGGTCCACTGGAACTTACGCCCCAGCTTCTACCCATGCAGAGCGCCTTCCTACTGAATTACCTTTCGGTATCCCAGGGTATCGGTGGTCGGCTTGAGCCCCGTCCATTTTCGGGGCCCTAAACCTCGGCTGGTGAGCTGTTACGCACTCCTTAGAGGTTAGCTGCTTCTAAGCTCACCTCCCAGCTGTTTAGGGCTTAGGACACCCTTTAATTAACACTTAGCCGACACTCAGGGACCTTAACCCTGGTCTGGGTTGTCTCCCTCACGGACTACAAGCTTACCCCAGTAGCCCGGACTTCCGATCTTCTCAGACGATGGCGAATTTGGAGTTTGACAGGAGAGCGAGGAGTTTCCTCCCCGGATTCTCCAATCAGTGCTCTACCTCGCCAACTATCTCTAATCGGGTCATGCTACGGCATGTTTCGGAAGGAACCAGCTATCTCCGGGCTCGATTGAACTTTCACCCCTAGACGCAGGTCACACGAACGATTTGCACATCAGTACCGCTTCGGTCCTCCACGCAGCTTTCGCCACGCTTCAACCTGCCCACGCCTAGATCGCCCGGTTTCGGGTCGTACCCTAATGACTCCACGCACTTGTATACGTCGCGCCTCAACCCAAAGGGTTTGCGCGCCTGTTGGTTTCCCTTCGGCTTCAACCTTCAAGGTCTTAACCTCGCCATTCGGATACACTCCCTGGCCCGTTCTTCAAAACGTATGATATGACTCTGGTCACCGATCCTCGTACAAAAACCTCGCGATTTCTTCCTTCGGATCGGGTCGCTCCTTTGAAGCCATATCGCACCATCACCATCTGATTTCAGACACTTTGCACCTCCCTTCTTGGGGTACTTTTCAGCTTTTGGTCACCCTACTATTGCGCTATCGGTCTCAAGCTGTGTTTAGTCTTGGAAGTTGGTGTCTCCCAGCTTCCCGCGGGAATTCCAACCCACGGTACTCAAGTACATGCCACATCCCGCTGATTTATGTTTACGTGGCTATCACACTCTATGGCGCCCCTTTCCAGAGGACTTCAACTTCATCAGGGAGGGATGCAGATGGCATATCTTACAACCCCACATCTCCTCCTGCTTTCACAGAAGGATTCGGTTTGGACTCTGCCGCTTTCACTCGCCGTTACTCACGGTATCCCTCTTGGTTTCTCTTCCTGCCCTTACTAAGATGTTTCAATCCAGGGCGTTCCCAATCCTTACGGATTGATGCTTTCGCATCAGGATGTCCCATTCGGAGATCCCCGGGTCTAAGGTTCCATGCACCTCACCGGGGCTTATCGCAGCTTGGCACGTCCTTCATCAGCGCTTGAGCCGAGCCATCCACCAGATGGTATAGTTACCAGCATTAGCCTCACTATATCCAGTTAGCGTCCAGATCTTGGAACTTATGATCGTTTCATTTAGCCTCGCATCACGCGTGCTATCAACACTTCCTCAAACGCTTAAAGCGCATGAGTGCATCTATGGACTCGCTGGGATTTGAACCCAGGGCCTTCGCCTCGCAAAGGCGACGATCTTCCACTGATCTACGAGCCCCGTCCCAGCCTTAATGGCTCTAATAATTTATCGACGATCCGATCAGCAGTTTGAACTTTATTTTTATTATAGGAGGTGATCCAGCCGCAGATTCCCCTACGGCTACCTTGTTACGACTTAACCCCCCTTGCGGAACCTAGGTTCGAATGTGGCAAGAACCACAGCCTCACCCAGACCCCACTCGGGTGGTTTGACGGGCGGTGTGTGCAAGGAGCAGGGACACATTCACCGCGTGATGTTGACACGCGATTACTACAGATTCCAGCTTCATGAGGGCGAGTTGCAGCCCTCAATCCGAACTACGAACGGGTTTATGGGATTGCCTTCCCCTTTCGGGGTCGATACTCATTGTCCCGTCCATTGTATGCCGCGTGTAGCCCGGGAGATTCGGGGCATACTGACCTACCGTTGCCCATTCCTTCCTCCTCTTTAGCAGAGGCGGTCCCCACAATGTGCCCATCATCCCTGAGGATATGCTGGCAATTGTGGACATGGGTCTCGCTCGTTGCCTGACTTAACAGGATGCTTCACAGTACGAACTGACGACGGCCATGCACCTCCTCTCAGCGAATCGGGTAAGGTCTTCAGCCTGACCTTCATATTGCTGTCGCCCCCGGTGAGATTTCCGGCGTTGTATCCAATTAAACCGCAGCATCCACCTGTTGTGGTGCTCCCCCGCCAATTCCTTTAAGTTTCAGCCTTGCGGCCGTACTCCCCAAGTGGTGAGCTTCACGGCTTCCCTACGGCACCAGCCACACTCGCAGTGTGACTGACACCTAGCTCACATCGTTTACGGCTAGGACTACCCGGGTATCTAATCCGGTTCGCGCCCCTAGCTTTCGTCCCTCACCGTCAGACCCGTCCCAGTTGGACGCCTTCGCCACTGGTGGTCCCCCAGGGATCACAGGATTTCACTCCTACTCCTGAAGTACCTCCAACCTCTTCCGGTCTCAAGTCTGAGAGTATCCTCTGAAAGCCCGACAGTTAAGCTGTAGGATTTCCCAAAGGACTTTTCAGACCGGCTACGGACGCTTTAGACTCAATAATAGTGGCTACCACTCGAGCCGCCGGTGTTACCGCGGCGGCTGGCACCGGTCTTACCCGGCCCTTGCTATCAGATGCTTTTTAGGCATCTGGACAGTCGACATAGATGCCGACACTCGGAGTTCCCTTATCACACTTTCGTGCATTGTAAAGGTTTCGCGCCTGCTGCGCCCCGTAGGGCCTGGATTCGTGTCTCAGAATCCATCTCCGGGCTCTTGCTCTCACAACCCGTACCGATCACAGGTTTGCCGGGACATTACCCCGGCAACAGCCTAATCGGCCGCAGACCCATCCTTGGGCGCCGGAGCTTTGAGTCGCCGCGCATTCCAGCATCGGCGACCTATCCGGTATTATCCCCAGTTTCCCGGGGTTATCCCAGTCCCAAGGGTAGGTTATCCACGTGTTACTGAGCCGTCCGCCGGGTTACTTCCGAAGAAGCACCCTCGACTCGCATGGCTTAGTCGAACTCCGATAGCAGTAGCCTCTGGCAGGATCAACCAGTATTGATTGACACACTACTCTGCACCACCGATCGGATTTTGCCGAATTATTAGAGCCAGTGTCGGACAGGAGAATCTCTCACTGTCTCCATGAATAATGGGTAATCAGCATAAAGCTACCCCCCTATAAAAGCTTTTCTCAGAACTTCTAAGTGCCATAGGGAGTTGATCTCACTACTTATTACCACTAATAAACAATACTACTTCTGCCTATATAAGATTTCGCTCAACCACCTAACTCACGATCTTTCAAGATTTTTGATAACTCCTTGACGATCGACTCGGCTATCACCTTCTTTGGACCTTCTGAATACTTTACACGCTTTTTTGATATGATCCTGACCTCGTTATCATCTGTGCCCATGCCGACCTTACCGACATCATTCGCGACGATCATCTCAATCCTGCACGCTTCCATCTTCTGTTTCGCCCGATCGATCAGTTCCTCAACCGGGAGATTTGTCTCAGCCTTGAACCCCACGATGAATAGTTCTGGAAACTTTGAACGAACCTCCTCGATCAACTTGGTCGTTGGCTTAAGTATGATCGAGAGTTCGTCTTTTCCTGATGCTATCTTCAAGGAAGAAGGTTCACATGTATAGTCTGCGATTGCGGCAGCAGAAATCATGACATCATACCCTTTTTCAAGCTCTTTGAGGCAGGCGGCTCTCATATCTGCAGCGCTCTCAACCTGAATCTCATTGATTCCCATTATATCAAGTCTGCGATTGTGGATGATCGTAACCTCTGCGCCCTGTCTGAAACACTCCTTCGCAAGCTCTACACCTGTCTTTCCTGAGCTTCGATTCGTGATAATCCTGATCGGATCCAACGACTCTGCGGTTGCACCCGAGGTTATCAGTACGCGCTTTCCCACAAGTGACTTCTCTGAGAGTCTATGCTCAACTGCAAGTACGATATCATCGATCTCTGCGAACTTCGCCTTCCCCTCTTCAAATTTGGGACCTACAATTGTAACACCCAGCTTCTTCAGCTTCTCAACTTGCTCCTGGAGAATAGGGTGGTTGTACATTGTCTCATGCATGGATGGCACAAGAATCATCGGGATATTCGACCCAAATGCGGTAATAGCAAAGGTTGTAACCGTGGTATCCCCGATTGCAGAGGCGATCTTACCAAGCGTGTTTGCGGTACATGGCGCAACAAGGAACAGATCCGCAGACCCTTCCATCCCCAAAAACTCGACATGTTCGATCTTTCCCATGAGCTTTGTGATCACCTCATGCCCTGTTGCATAGTGCAACGTGTAGGGATGAACGATCTCCATCGCAGACGGGCTCATAACCGCATAAACGTCTGCTCCATAACGTATAAGTTCTCTTGCAAGTTCAATCGTCTTTATCGAAGCTATGCTTCCAGTTACAGCTAAAACCACCTTTTTCCCAAGGAGCGAGTGGCTTTTTGTTCCCTTTATCCTCAACGTGGGATGTCGTCCCCTTGAATCATCCATTACAATCAAACCTCCAGTATGCGATTATATGAAGAATCCTCTCTCGCGATGAGCACAACCCTGCTGATCTCAGCCTCATCCTCGATGCAGTACCCATCCAGAAAGCCCAATATCTCATCTGCAAATTCTCTTATCTCAGGATGTGATGCCATATTCTCTCTTCCAAGACGCATACGGGAGTATCCAAGATGCATGTACGACTTTACCTCGATGAAGTCTGGGTCTGCCAAACTGATAAGCTCTGCATATCTTTCAGGATCTACCATATTAACACCTTTTATCATCGTCATGCGAATCGTCCTTCGTCCATGCATATTCGCCATAACCTCGAGTGATTTCAAGAGGTTATCCCAATCATCATCCTTTGGCTGGCATACCTGTTCATAGAGATCTTTCTCCGGTGCGTTTATCGATATATAGCATTGGGTTGGTCTCACCTTTTTCAGCACGTCAGGATTTGAGCCGTTTGTCACAAGGAACGTTGTAAACCCAAGGTTATTAAATTCATCGATGAGTTCCACGAGATACGGGTAAAGTGTCGGCTCTCCGATCAAAGATATCGCAACATGCTTCGGCATTGCGGCATCCTCGAGCCTTTCTGGGTCTGTCTTATCCGATCCGCCATATCCTGAGAGTAATCTATGGTGCTCGCTTAAAACGCCCTCGATAAGTTCTGAGGGTGGATCCCACGCTACATCCTCGAGCCTTATATCCTCAAGAAAGGGACGCCAGCAATGGAGACACTCGTGGTTGCAGTAGATAGATGGTGTCATCTGGATGCAGCGATGAGATGCGATCCCGTAGAACTTTCCCTTGTAGCACAGTTCACCCCCTCTAAGCGCTCTTCTAAGCCACATACACCGCTTTGTTGCACCATGCTTATGCGTTCCAAATAGATGATATCCCAGCGATTCAAGCATCCTCTATCATCCTCAAGAAGTATTCAAAGAGCCGAGAATCACCGAGAAGCTCAGGATGGAAGGCTGATACGAGGATCTTCCCCTGCCTCGCGAGAACAATCCCCCCCTCAATCCTTGCAAGAACTTCTACCCCAACACCTGCTTCTTTTATGACAGGCGCACGTATGAATATCGCCCTGAAAGGCTCCTCTCCAAGTACAGGTATCTTCAGCATCGCCTCAAACGATTCTCGTTGTGTGCCAAATACGTTTCGTTCAACCTCGGCATCGATCAATCCAAGCCCGTATTCTGACCTCCCGAGAATGACAAGCCCCGCACATGTCCCAAATATCGCCTTACCCGCATCTTTTGCCTCGACGAGTTCACGATCGATTCCCGCTCTTCGCATCAATCTCATGAAGGTCGTGCTCTCGCCACCTGGTATCACGATCCCCTCGCAATCGGTCAGGAAACCTCTGCACTTAACCAGAACAACCTCACCACCTGCAGCCTCGATCGCTCGTTTATGCTCGGATACATCTCCCTGAAGCGCGATAAGGGCTATCTTCATCGTCCATATTCACAGTCAAAATTACTTAAATCTTGCTAAGTTCACGTGCCGTCCAGAATCACCTGTAAAAGACCAATATTCCCTCATCTCTGTAATTTCATAATGTACTTATCGAGGCTCTCTACATCCTTTATCTCTTTTTTAACAAGCGCCTGAAGCCTGCCCCTCAACCTGCAATCTGGCATGATACCAAGCGATCGGAGGTATTTTGAGATCCGTGACGCAATATTATTCCCCCTTCTATCCCAGTCCGTTAGAAGGATCGCATCCGCTGTACTTCTGCAAACAGCCTCTGAGAAGTCAAGAAGGGGCATCCGAGATAACGTCATGATCGAATCTCTTATTCCAAGCCTTAAAAGCGATTCCCGATCTTTCCTACCTTCGACAATTAGAACAGCACCGTTCTCTAACCTTTCATCGATCTCTGAAAGCAGATCCTGAATCCGCTCAAGCCTCTCTGCTTTATCCATAGTGTCATCCTCAATCAATACCATACATCTTTAGAGACTTAATTATATCCTCCCTTCTAACCCCTTTTAACTCTATTCTTTTCTGCTTACTCTTGAAGCCTTTAACAATCCTGACACTGGAGCGTTCAACTTCAAAGAGATCGGAAAAGAATGCTATTATGGCATCATTTGCCCTCCCATGCGCTGCTTTCTCATCGATCTTAACTTCAAAGCCTCTTCGCCATCTGTTATAGGCAATTCCGCGTCTCTTTGCGTTTGGCGTCACATAAATATCAATAATAATCCCTTCTTCCCGCTCCACAATCGCAGATCTAATACCTTCCATCAAAAGAACCTCGAAAGGAGTGATCGTTCAATCACACACGCATCGCGCAGGCTGCAAACTTCACATGCTTCGGAATCGAGCCTCTCGGGGATCGCACCATTTTTTATCCGCCTCATCATCCTAAGCAATTTTAAAACTCGCCTCCGATCATAATCCCTGATTGTAACCTCTCGAACCTCGCCCTCGCTGATGTATTCCACAAAACCACGATAAATCCCTCCTCCAAACTCCTCTTCAAGCAGAATCGTGTAAGCCATGATCCTCATCCGATCACTCTTCCATACGCCATTATCTGGCATCCTTCCACCTCTTACGATAACAGGAACAGGAGAAGCGCTATCCGCACGCATGACTTTATCGAGCGAACCTGAAAGGAGGAAACGTTTAGATCTTAGAAATCGTCCGGTTTCAGCGATCTCAAGCCCCTCACGGGCATAAAACGAGTGGATGCGTCCTGCAATCTCACAGATCTCATCACAATCCGCGATCACGTCACCCTTGAAAGCTTCAAAAATCTCTGGCTTGATCTTTTCGATTATATCACGGTAAATCATCTCAATTTCATCAAATAAATCTTCTATCCAACCCTTATCCCAGATCTCTTCGATCTCATGAATGTTGTAGGAGAGTTCTTTGTAGAATATATTGTTAAGGAGTTGCTCACTCACGGGTTCTACCCCTTTTCCATGGTAGTGAAAATAGAGTTTCCTGGGGCATGAAAGGTAGATTGGGATCTCAGAGACCTTCAAATAAGCGCCACTATCAAAGTCATCATCCACAAAAAAGGATACGGCTTTAAATAATAAAGACTTATCGATACTGGATGAAAGTCTCATTGAAGTATGGTAGGTCTGCAATCGAGGTGGAGGTTCCTGATAAGAATTTAAATGCAGTTTTGCTTCCAAATGAAGGTGAAAAAGTATTTGATGAATCTGATGAGATAAAAAGGGCGCTTTCAAATCCAATTGGCTCAAAAAGACTTTCTGAGATCGTAAAAGATCGTGAAAACGCGGTTGTCGTTGTAAGCGATATCACGCGTCCTGTACCATCTTCTCTGCTTCTCCCACCTTTAATCGATGAATTGGTCACTGGAGGTCTTGATGAGAAAGCGATAACGATCCTCTTTGCGCTTGGATCGCACAGGAAACAGAGCGATGAAGAGAAAAGGAAGCTAATCGGTGATGAAATTTTTAAAAGGCTGAAGAGTATCGATCATGATGTAAACGACTGCATCCATATCGGGAGAACATCGCGCGGTACAGATCTTGAAATATTCAGGCCTGTCGTGGAGGCGGATCTCAAAGTCTTAACCGGTGCGATCGATGTACACTACTTTGCGGGTTACACCGGCGGTTTAAAATCGATCCTTCCTGGCGTCTCCTCGATGAAAACGATCGAAGCAAATCACCAGATGCTACTTATGGAGGATGCACGAGCAGGGAATATTGATGGACCGATCAGAAAAGATATTGAAGAAGCAGGAGCGATTCTTGGCGTGGATTTCATCCTGAATGTGGTTTTAAACAGCAGAAAGGAGATTGTGAAAGCTGTTGCAGGCGATCCTATAAAAGCCCACAGGGAAGGGGTTAAGATCGTTGATCAGATGTATAAAGTGCCTCTTCAGCCTTCAGAGATTGTGTTAGCATCTGCAGGAGGTTTTCCAAAGGATTTAAACCTTTATCAGGCACATAAAGCCCTTGAAAACGCATCAAATGCGGTAAAGAGCGGTGGAACACTGATCCTTCTTGCCGAATGCCTTGAGGGCTTTGCAAATGCTGAGTTTGAGCGGTGGATCAGAGAGGCGGATATCCCCAGGGATCTTCTTGAGAGGCTGGCTTGTGATTTTAAGATCGGGGGTCATAAAGCAGCGTGTATCGCACGATTTCTTGAGCGGGGGGAGGTTGTGCTTGTATCAGCGATGGATGAAAAGGATGTCAGACGTGCGTTCATGATCCCTGCAAAGAGCGTGGAGGAGGCGCTTGACTATGCGTTCTCGAAGCATGGCAAGGATGCATCGATCACGGTAATACCCTATGCTGGTTCAACACTTCCGATTGTGATAGGTGACATGAAATGAGCCGATCTTTTAGAGTACCGATCCTGATGCAGCGAGAGGAGAAGATACTTGTGATCCTGTTTTTGATCTCGATTATGATGCTAATAATGATCTATCTTCTCTGAATAGATAAAAAAGAAAAAAGATATCAAAGCTTTGCAAGCCTTGCCATCTTCCCAAACTCGTGTCCTGCTGCAACAAGCGCCTTCATATTCTCAAGCGGCGTGTTTGGACCATAACCGCAACCAGGGCAGCATACATCTGTTCCAGATTCAATATCGTACTTGACTTCCTCTCTAACCTTCTCAGGCGTTCCCTTAACGAGCGTGTATGTCGGGTCCACATTTCCAGCGAGTGCGACCTTCTCCCCGACTAATTCCCTTGTTTCCTTCATATCGACCTCCTGAGAAACGCTTATGCAGTGGATACCTTTTATATCTGCCATATCCGCGATCAGATGCTTCACATCGGCACAGCTATGATAGACAACGTATGCACCAAGCTCACGGATCTTTGTCGCACCTTCTGAGCTGTAAGGCTGGGAGATATTGAGCCAGTCATCAAGCTTCACAGTACCATCCGCGCCACCGTTGTAGAAGATCGTATCAACCCCTGCATCGAGGAGTGCCTCTGCGTATATCACGCCGGTCTCAACCGCCTTCTTTGCAAGCTTGTGGTAAAGATCAATATCGGTCTTGAGCCACATCATCAGGTTCATCATATCCACGAGTGAGAGGCTTATAAGAGAGAACGGTGCAAAGACCGGGCTTATTATCGGGAGATCCTCTTTTTTACACTTTTCAACGAGCATCTCAATCGCCTTGAGAACCTCTGGCATTCTTCCATCCCGCTTCGGGTCAGGCGGCTCGTACTTATCAACATCCTCTTTTGACTGGATCGCATACTTCTTCATCATCGGCTGGTTGGTCTTCTTCCACTTGTACAGCTCACCGCCAGCCGCTTCACCTTCGATGTAGACATCAAACGGAACTCGAACACTCTCTATTCCAGCGATCTCGTGTGCAGCCCACGCAAGCGTTACCATGCCTTCTGCTTTCTGGTTTGCTTCGGGCCATGCTGCGCCGCAAGCATCCATCAGGTCCACGGTTCCGGTCTGTGTAATCCCTGTAATCGGTATTCTATCCACCGGTTCTTGCTTTAAAGCTGCGTGAAAACGCTCTTTTGGAGTCATCTTATCATCTGTCATTCTAACCACTCCTGGGGAATCTCATACCTTATAGGTAATAAATTTTTATATTGGATTCGGTCCCCGCAAACGAGGTGTACATCTATTTACCGATGATCTCCCTGATACCAGCAACCTCTCCCTTACTTCTCCTGATCTTTGCAGGGTGCAGATTATCCAACGAGAGGATCCTCATCGAATATACGCTCGGTGGCATGAGTCCAATTCCTCTATGCTCCTCTTCACTTTCCCGTGCGGTCAGGACGACCTCTCCAAAATCGGTAAAGAGCTCAACCTTCGATCCATCTTTGATGCTCCATTCCTTCATATCTTCATGATCAAGGTATATCTGTGCCGAAGCGTTCTGGTACGCCTCAGAGAACTTGCCTGCATAGCCTGCACTTGATTGGAATATGTCAGGGACGATCAATATCATCACCTCATAGGCTGGCGACTGGATAAAACTGGATATGCCCATCACAACCCCTCCATTATTCGCTTAAGAATTGCCTCATCTGACAGCCCACCTCCAGCAATGCAGCAGGGTTTGAGCTTAAACTCCACACCATCCATCCTCCTGACAGAACCCTCTCCAAAAATGCCGTTTATCACACTGTGAATTGCAACGTCGGCGATCTCGGTTGTTGGCGTAGTTCTGGGATCTATTACGATCGTTTTGATCTCACGAAGCTTTCTTGAGACTGGGAAGGGCAGGTCACTCAAAGGGTCAGCACCCACGATCAGAGCTGCATCCACATCCTGGTTAACAAGTGCCTGCGGGAAAGGTTCTCCACGCTCAAGACCACTGTCATTGATCGTCTCGACAAAACCTCGCATATTGTAAGCTTTGACCATCGGGATTGTACAGAATTCACTGTACTCATTTAGCTTCTCCATAAAACCAACCAGCTTTTCTGTATCTCGGTTTAATCCAGAAATTAACCCGGATCCTGC
Organism: Candidatus Syntropharchaeum sp.; assembly: GCA_026134025.1. GTDB lineage: Archaea > Halobacteriota > Syntropharchaeia > Syntropharchaeales > Syntropharchaeaceae > Syntropharchaeum. The sequence continues at coordinate 1,548 of JAOQII010000028.1, read as the reverse complement.
AAATATCACGCCAAAATTTGCCTTCTTGATCTCATTGATAAGTCTTAAAAGTTCCTTCGAAGACGGGGGTTTTCCTGAAAGCGTACCAAGAATCGCATCCATGAAAGCAGCATCGCCTCCCTGGTCTATCTTAAAGAACTCGCTACAGACCTTTGCACTCGAAGATCTGTAGAGATCGATTACAACCGCGTGTCTGTCGAACTCCCACCCCTTCTGCTTATGTTCTCCCCTGGGGAAGTATGAGAACTTCGATAGATGTCTGGGCTGGGAGTTCATCGCATCAGAACCCCAGAATATGCTAATATCAGCCCTGTCTCTTACATCATCGAGTGTGCATGTTGGAATCTTCGATGAGAGTACCAGATCAAGGAGATCACCATATAAAATCCTTGAATAGTCATCGATCAGACAATCAAGCTCTTTTGCGATCTCAATTGCTATTTGCTGTGCTTCAATCGTTGTGTTATCAAGACCGAATATCGCAGGTTTTTTTGCACGCCGCAGTATCTCAATTGCCTCATCGATTTCATCATCAATACCATCGTTTGATTGGGGTTTGGCATTTAAGAACAGTGCCGCACCCTTCCTGCACGCATTACTGACACTTTTTATCTTTGAATCCTCGACTGAGACCTCTATATCATCGCAGATGCATGAACAGCCTGGACAGGTTGTTGTTAGTTTAGTGGACATTTTAGTATCACCTTGTGTTTAGAAAAAACCCATCATTGATCATCACACTAAAGCCATTTGTCTCTGCTTCGTTCCTCAAGACTTTGAGCATTTCAAGTTGCGATTCGTTTATGGCGTTTAGATTGAATCCGCTCCCGGTTGTAAGTTTTAAAATAGGAATAGGAATATAATTTTCTTCATCAACTTTTACATCTTCTAAGTTCGCAAATAGCATCATCTTCACCAATCCATCCTTTATGTCACCCATTGAAGGCAAATTGTTTGTTTTGGTGTGTTTTGCTTCGATGAGATAGAGATTTTTATCCTGTACTTCCACCTCGTCACAAGTAAAATAGTAATAGCCACCAAGATAGTTCTTTATCGTGAGTTTCGCTTTCTCTCCTGTGAGATGTTCTTTGGGCTGAGTTGTGACACTTTCTCTATTCTGGGCTTTTTCTGCAAGATCTCTTGACAACTTCATAAAAGTCTCTTTTCCTTCAAGAAGCAGATTTATCCTTCTCTCGGCAGAGTTAAAAGAGTGCATCTCTACATCAAGCTTCTCAGAAATATCAGAATAAAATTTTAATGCTTTTTGCCCAATTATGCCAACATTATCTATCTGCGATAAGTTCCAGTGCAAAGGATCAGATTGATATGATAAGAGTTTCTGAATTTCATTTCTTATATGTACCAAATCAAATCGCTGGTTGGTGATTTTATGTCTGTATCTCACACTCCGTGAGGCACTAGCATAATAAGATATAATAACATAAACACCTAATAAACTCATTAAAGAGACGCTATCCCACTGCAGAAAGTCCCTATCACCTCTTTTACCCTCATCTTTTACGATCGGTATGATTGTTACTTTCTTTC
>JAOQII010000027.1 GCA_026134025.1 Candidatus Syntropharchaeum sp. | reverse complement strand
GAGTTGGTCTGGCTGCTAAGCTATTGGAGGTGGAGAATGAGTAGGGTTTATAAGGTCAAAAATTTCAGGACTACACATAAATTTCCTCTGGGCTTTTCTCTTTTATTACTTTCTCGGGTGGTATCTCATTCCCAAAATAAAGCGACGTATGAAGATTGCAGAGGGCTTTTATCTTCTGAAATTCTTCGCTCGCCTTTAGTTCGTTAAATAATCGTTCTTTATCTTTAATGTTGTCTAAAGTCTCATCGCCAATATCACTGATCTCTTTTACCTTACTCACCATCTTTTCGATAAACATTGGAGGGATAACCTTTGTTTTTTCTCCCTTCTTCTCAGCTTTTGGATATTCTCCAAGATCCTCCATTTTTGCCCCAATCAAGCTATTTCCACATTTAAGCCTGTGATCTAAAAATGAGAGTGGTTTATCCTTTGCGATCGTCTTGAGCCACAACGAGACCTTTGCAAGTTCAACTGCAAGATCATTGAGATCAACACCATAGATGCAGTGTGAGGCAACCTCCCGCTTTGCCCACTCAAGTGTGTATTGTTCCCGCTCATTTTCAGCGATCCTTCCAGACTCGATCTCACGCCTGACAGCCTCCATCATCCGCGCTGAGAGATGATCCAGTGCACCAACGAGAAAATGCCCACTCCCCATCGCAGGATCAAGGACTTTAACAGATAATGTGGCATCTATCAGGCTCTCGTTGCACGCCCTTGCCTTCTGCCATCGTTCATCAACCACCGGATCTATCGTGTTCTTTACGATGTAGTTCACGATATAATCGGGCGTATAGTAAGATCCGGTAGCCTTACGCTCTCCCTTGTCTGTTGAAAGGTATAGTTCACCCTTCTTGACCCTATCAAACGGATCAAAATCTGAAAAAGTCTTCTTCTGCTTTCGCTTGCTGTTAAAATCCTCCAGCGTTACCCATTCTCTTCTCTTTCCACCGGTTGCAACCATATCTTGCTCTGCAACTCTCAGTTTGTACTCAAGAAGCCCCTCGTATATGCTTCCAAGATGGCGAATATCAAGCGTTGAGTAATCGACAAACCCGCGTGTTTCACCATTAACCCTGCTTCGTGATAAGAGATCGACCGCATCTGCGATATATCTATCACCAATCTTCCACCTCAAGAGGTTTGGATTCCGTTCAGAATCAAAGAGTCCACCGTTGTATGCCGGAATCCCAAGCTCCTCGTTGCCGTGATCGATCAATCCAAAGAGATCCTGAAGTTCAGTCCAGTAACGACTTCCTTCTTGAAATATTATTTTTCCTGAATCTTTCTCCTCCTTGATCTTCTTCTTTATGCTGTAGAGACTGTATGGAGATTCAAGGTATGCACTGCCAGATAAAAGTCCCTTACCCTCTGCATAAAGCAGGAACAAAAAACGATAGAGCAAGCGCATCGTTGTGCTCTGAACCTCCAGGCGTGCCTTCTCATCGTGCTTATCGAGCCTGTTATATGGATGATTGAAGAATCCTTCAGCAAGGATCTTCATCGCTCGATAGACGTTCTCTTTGAGATCTTCTCCGATCTCGGTTGCATAGTTCTCAGATCCTTTAAGGACTTTCTCAAGGAAGATCTCGCCCCGGGGTGAGGGTAGAAATGCCTCTCTTCTGAAGAAATAGTAGAAGTACCTGAACGCGTCAGTATCATCTTCTTCAAGGATCGTTACGAGATCGACCTCATAATAGGAGTCCATGAATTTATCCTGATGATAGAGCCTCCATAATCTACCGTTTGAGAGTATTCCCCATTTAGGCTCTGTTTCATGAAGATAGAGCCATATCTGGAAGCTTGGATTTCGGTTCTTGTTATGCTTATCCTTACCAAACCGATCAAGGTTTGCATCCCACCGCTTCACCTCACCGATCGCAAAGGCGTTCTTGTAAAAAGACCTGTTGCCCTTATTCGAGTGAGCAGTATTCAACGCAACTGCATCTGTAAAGAAGGCATAATCCGGGAAGTCCTGTGATTCAGTACCAGCCTGAACCTCAAAGTCAGGTAAGAGCACCTTGAAGATCCGCCTGAAAAATCTCTCTTCAAGCTGTGATTCGTTCAAATCTTCAAGAAATACTTTTTCAGCCTCATATATTCTTTTGATTTCGTCAAACGCGGCTTTATGATCGTTTGATCTCCACTCATCGTTCTTTTGAATTAAGTTCTCAAGATAATGGTTTGAGAATAGATTCTGGTTGTTTATTGCCTGAATTGAGAGCTGAACCATCTCTTATATCCCCTCTAACGATATAGAGATCTTTGAAGGCATGGTATAAAATGGTTTGCCTTATATTACTTACTCTTCTGTCCTCATTTCATGTATTTGAAACAATGAGATCGTGAATTATCGAAAACGGTGATGTGATCATAAGCGATACGAGAAGCCTTATATTCAGGTCTCTTATTCGTTTCGACATTCTTTTATCCATTCCTCCTTTCCCTTCTTACCAGATACCCCACAGCAAGAACTGCTACGATCCAGGTAAAGCTTCCAAACCCTGGCGTCTTCTCTTCTGCACCGCTCTCTGAAGATGGTACCGGCGCATTCTCTGAACCCGATCTAAAGATGGTATCTGAAATATCAGAGAAGGTCTTCTTCACCTTCTGTGTGAAGTTCATAATCGCTGGATCCGGATCTTCACCATCGATTATTCCGTCACCATCGGTATCAGGATTGTTCGGGTCTGTTCCTGCCACACGCTCCTCAAAGTCGTTCAGTCCATCATGATCTGTATCAGGGTTGAGAGGATCTGTCCCATCAAGCTGCTCCTGACGATCGGGTACACCATCACCATCTGAGTCTTTCGGGCCTGCACCCCCGCCACCTCCACCACCACTACCACCTGTTGATGCGGTGTTTGTGTCATCTGTAGTCGGTGTTTCTGGTGCTGGATATGCAAAAATAACCGGTGGATCACCTGCTTCCATCGTAATCTCAACTCTTGATCCATTGATCACTGCTGGAAGCTTGACCCATTCACCCCCTTCATTGATCTTATAGACTGCAGTGATAAGCTCAGCGTTCTCCACATCCTCAAACCTCAATGTGAACTCACCATCTCCTGAGGCGTTGACCATGTACGCGGTGTGAATGGCAATATCTGGCATCCCTGTGGTATCGATCGTCTCAGGATCGAGGGGGTCGATATCAACCTCATCGATATCAGGATAGAGATCAGCGAATGTGACATTATCAACCCCGTCTGCATTGATCGTTGGCTCTGGCTCATCTTCGAGTGCTATCGTGATGTTTGTGATATCTGTGGTGTTAACCGCTGCGGTTGCATCATGGATCTCACCTGCTGTGATATTTCCAGCAACGGTCTCACTGGTGAGTACACCATCATCATCCTCGCCCGTGACGGTCAGTTCATATCCACCTGTTCCCGTTCCTTTGAGTATCACCCTGTACTCACCCACTGCAAGCTTTGGCAGGGTAGCAGTCTGGACATCACCGAAGTCATATACTGCTCCGGGAATTTGGTTCTCGATCTCGCCTGTCGTGTAGTTCATCCCGAGATGGCGATCCTCCGGGTCATAGATATGCATATCAGCGTATGAGTGGAGTTCAAAGGTGAGTGTTGCCGTTGGTGGGTCGAACATGAACTCATAGAGGCTGTCTGCGGCAAGATCATCACCTGTATCGTTTCGCATGAGCTTTATGTATCTCGCTGTCGCGGGTGTTGTCAGGTTGACCTCGTTCCACCCTGAAGTAGAGGGAGTCCAGTTCTCAAGGACAGGCGTGCCCCAGCTTGAATGGTTGCAACAGGCAGGATCAGATATGTTATCCCCCATATAGACATCCCATGTGTAGTTGCCGCTACCATCGGTGTACATCCTGATCGATGGAACGGTGTATCTTGCACCAAGATCAAAGACCACATACTGTTCATCTCCTGTATCAAGCGCGTTGGCGGTTGCTGTGCTGTTATCGATCAGGAGTGAAGCGTTGGTGAGGTTTGTGCACTGGATTGAGGAGGGGGTGAGCCAGTACCCAAATACATCGCTGTAAGGTCTGTAGTACTCGATGTAGGTACCCCAGCTACTGCCAGTGGCATCATAGCTACTGCCAGATGGTGGTGTGGGATTACCATGGCACATTGAGCCGCCGCACATGTTTGCCGTATTGTTCCTGAAGATTGCACCAACGCTGTTTGACTGCTTTGCACCACTTGATGTCACCCACGGGTAGCCACCGCTACCGGTATCCTCAACCACATAACTGAATCCATATCCGATTCTTCCAGCAAGGCTTCCATCCCTGATCATAACCTCATTGGTCGAACCCTGTGTGCCAGCCGCGCCGTGGACGTTGTGACATGAGAAGCAGGCTGTCAAGGTATCACGTCCATCTGAACCTCCTGGTCCGTTGGTGCTTGTATTCCAGTCTGAGTCCGCAAATGGCCCAACATAATTCATGATGTGTGCAACATGTTCATTGGTATCTGCACTGCTTCCCCATGCATAGGCATAGTTTCGTGGAGGGTTGGGCAGACTGGCCTTGAAGTTGCTGTCAATACCATTACCAGGTGTGTTATCCAGGATTCTGGAAGCGTTATGGCAGCCAAAGCACAACCTGAACGCATTATCTCTCATGGTCTGGGTATTGTAGCTGAAAGTAGTACCATAGTTAGCTGGAATCATCAATGGCACTGATCCATTGACATACTTTAATCGATAGCCTGCAGCATACGCAACACCAGACTGAGAAGGAGCATAATATCCAGAATCAAATGCGTACGTCCTGCTATCTCCATCGATATGCCTGGATGTCAAATTATGGCAGTCGCTACATAGCACCTTCCCGCTCCTTCCGTGTCCGGTTGTGAAGTATCCATAGGTAGTACCATCACCGCCGACATCTGGGGCGTCAACACCCCCAATGATGGCAGGTGTAGTATCATGGCAGCCGACACACCATTCTTCTTTTCCTATCTGAAGCACAGAACCATTGTACACCCCATCCTCCCAGCTTGCCTTTGCCATGGTAACGCCGTCATAGGTTCCGTTCGGGCTGTGGCAGTTATCACAGCTGTGGGTTGTTGACAGCGGTAAACCATCGTTGAAGACACCGGAGTGATCACCTTTGTGGCAGCCATCAGCACCTGTGCAGGATGTTATGTTGGGTCCCCTGGGTGCGGTTAGATGAGTATCGTGGCTGCCTGCTGCAGAGGAAGAGTATGCGGTGGGGCTGTGGCAGCCTCCTGTTCCTGATCCATTACCACAGGTTACGGTGGGAGGTACTGGTGTGCGATAATAGGTAATCTGATCATTGTGGCACATGTTACATACCTTGTTCTTCGCAACGTTCCCGGGTCCTCCACCATAGAACTGTGTCCTTCCGCCGATACTCTGGGTGGCATCTGAGAGATCATGATCAAGCTCTCCGTCTGCGTTTATGTACTTCAGGTTCAGGAGGGGGGCCTTCTCAAGGGTATCGTTGATACTCACAAGTTCTCCGTGTCTTGTCATCGCAGGAGCAGGAGAGCCATGAACATTGTGACACGCGGTGCAGCTCTGTGGTGAGTCTGCTGTGCCGTTCCAGTCTGAGTCCCAGTCAGGATTGTTTCCACAGTATCCCCTTCCCTGCAGATGGATGAGGTGGGCGTTTGTGGTGTTGTTCCTGAAGTTTGTCTGGGGTGGATCCTTATGGTAGTCGCCTGTACCACTCGCATCCCCGAGGAGGTTATACCTGTTGTGGCATGAGAAACAGAGTGCAAAGTCGTTTGAGGTTTTTGGATAATCACCCCAGTTACAGTCGACTCTTGGTATCTCAAGTGAGGGGACGGTTTCATTCTCAACCTCAAGATATTTCAGCCTGAAACCAGCCTGATAGTTATCAAGGGTTGTGTTGTAGGTCTGTGAGATTCCATCGATATGCGCGCTGCTTCTATTGTGGCAGTTGGTGCAGGCAATCTTATGACCGGTGGTATAGTATCCATACCGTATATCTGCTTTATACTCAAACTCACGCTGAGAACCACTCCCCACAGGCCAGGGACTCCTCTTGTAGAGCTTGATGTATCTCACAGGTATGATCCTGTCAACCCTGCTCTCATCCCATCCCTCATCTTCACCTGTAAGCCATGCAGGAGCGGAAAAGATCACATCCTGACCATAGAGTATTCTCGTCCAGTTTGAAAGGTCATTACTCCCATACACCTCCCACTCGACCGTGGAACTGGCAGATGTGTAAAGCCTGATATGAGAGACTTCTGTACTCTCTCCAAGATCAAAGACGATCTGGGATGCCCCACTCACACTCGCACCGGTCTCAACGTCACCATCCAGCAGGTTTGTTGCATCAGTGACGTTTTCCGTCTGATTTGTTACAATAGCGACGGGGCTCTGCCAGCTACCGCTTAGATTCATCCCAGCGATATTCGGGGCGTTTATACCGCTGCCATTCCCCATAGAGCTGGCAGGTTCTTCATCATGACATCCTGCACACCACTTCTCCTTGCCTGATTTTAAGCCTGTGCCGTTGTAGACGCCTTCTTCCCAGTTTGCCTTGGCAAGGGTGACACCATCGTATGTCCCGTTAGGGCTGTGGCAGTTATCGCAGGCATGAGTCGCTGAGAGTGTGAGGTTGTCGTTGAAGCGGCTGAAGTTTCCCTCACTGTGGCAGCCATCGGCACCTGTGCACGAGGATATTCTGGGTCCAAACTCGGCGGTTAAGTGGGTGTTGTGGCTGCTGATTCCGACAAAATACGATGCTGGGGTGCTGTGCGAGTGGCAGTCTGTGCATGGTGCTGAATCATTCTCTGCATGCTGTGATACAGTTGAGGGGGTCTGAACGATCCTATCGGTCGAGCCATAGAGGGGATTAACATCAACAAACCTGACAGGTGTTCCTGAATCGCTGTATCCATGACATACCGCACAGATCTCACGTCCAGTACCAGTACCAGATCGGGTGTTTGTGCTTGCTTTTAAGTTTGATACAACCTTTCCACCAAGTGGATATTCGGAGCTTCCCTTTATGAAGACCTCGTTTGTGGGTTCTGTATCGTGTGGTTCATGACAGTCGGTGCATGGGAGCTTATCACCAGGTTCGATATTTGTCAGGCCTGCTGCGTTCGTCTTTATGTAGTGGCCTGATGTCGATGACTCGTAGTATCCGGTCTCATCATCAGATGGCGAGCTATCATAGGATAGATCATTTCCCTTCATATTGGCATCAAAGGCAACATCCTGCGGGATGTATCTTCCAAGTGTTGTATTGATAAAAAGCGTGTAACTGGGATCGATGTCTGCCGCAGTGCCACTGTGACAGTCATAGCATTTTATGGTAGGATCATGGACATAGTTTGGATCTTCTGTCTGATTGAAGTAAGCCTCTTCCTCGCTTAAGTTTCGTGCCCACGTCATGGTACGCCATTCATGGCAGGCAGAACATGCACCGTTTGGCGTAAGTTCACTCTCAAACGTGAAGTCATGCTTTGAACCATCGATGGCAGCACCTGCAGTAAGCATCGAAAACGGTGATGCGATCATAAGCAATACGAGAATAAAGATTTTGACCTTTTTCATTCCTTCATTCATTTTAACCCCCTCTTTAAGGATTTACCCATGTGTTTGTATAGTTTGATTCTGTCACATTATCCCCGGTTGCTGAAAAGTCAGGGATCGACCAGCTTCCAGTCTCGTTCTCTGATGCTTCAAAGTTGAGCACCACGTTCTTCGTCCATGTGATGTTGACACCCACATGCGTATGACATGCTATACAGGCTTCGTTTGCACCCTCCATGAGCGTCTCGTTGATTGCGTCATGGACAAACTGCATGTGTGCGGCTTTTGTGCCGGTATCAGACGGTAAGACAGATGGATCTGTCAGGTTGAACCCTCCTGCCCCAGGCGCCACAAAAGGCGAGGTGTGACAGTCAGAACACTCATCACTTCCGATATTGTGGTGTGTGAAGTTTGTGCCCCTGTCATGGCAGATCATACATTCAATGGTCGATGCCGCGTGTGCACCCTGTCCTGGATCAACATCCCCCTCCCAGTCCCCGGCATAGCCAACCCTTGCATCTGCTCTGTGACAGCCGCCGCACTCGATGTTTTTGTGTGCACCACTTGATGCAATCTCTGAAGCGATGTCGCCATGACATTTTTCACAGGGTACATCGTTACCCTGTGGAGTGAGATTATACCATGAATGCTGACCTGAGAAAAGCGCAACACTCTGGGGGAGTGCGAATATACCGATCGCAAGTACGGCGATCATGAGCAGAAGCGGTGTATTTTTTCTCATCATTCGCTGATCATTTCTGACTCTTTACCTTACATTAACTTATCGCATGTGCGAGATATAAAGGTTGTGGACATAGCATGGATCTGAGAATGCAATTTTTAACGATTAATACGTGAGATGGATTTATGTCGTTCTGTGATTACATAGTCACAGGTAGGGTCAGGGGGCGCGTCACATCAACAACTTAAAAGAACCCATCGATCATCTATAGATCATGGTTAAGAGTGAAAAAGCGGTGTGCGTCTGTTCAGGCGGGTTGGATTCGACGGTTGCTGCCACGATCGCGAAGCGCGAAGGCTATGAGATCCATATAATTCATGCAGACTATGGACAGATCGCAAAAGATCGGGAATACAAAGCTGTAAAGCGAATTGGTGAATATCTTGGGGCAAGCGATGTAATATTTGTGGTCCTTGACTTTCTTAAAAGATTTGGAGGATCTGCCCTCATAGATCCGTCAATCGAGCTGCCCATGGACGAAGGCGTTGACCTTGATGGTAAATCCACGCCGAGTACATGGGTTCCATGCAGAAACCTCGTTCTTTTAGCTGTCGCCTCATCTTTTGCAGAGTCAATCAGAGCATCGCATGTATTTGTTGGTTTCAACGCCGAAGAGGCTCAATCCTATCCTGATAACCGTCCTGCATTTCTCGAATCGTTCAACACAACACTTGAAAGTGCTGTAGCAAGCTTCACAGATAAGATTACGGTGAGAGCACCACTTATAGATATGTTCAAACGGGATATCGTGATAAAAGGCGTTGAGGTTGAAGCCCCGCTTGATCTGACGTGGTCGTGTTATCTTGAGGGAAAAGTTCACTGTGGAAGATGTGAGGCGTGTCAGCATCGAAAGCGGGGCTTTAAAGAGGCGAAAGTTGAAGATGTGACGGTCTATGAAGACGAACGGCAGGATACTCTGGGATGATGGTGAGTTTGAAGGCGCGGTGAGGCGAAAACTCCCAATCTTAATGATCGATACGCTTCGAGCGACGAGTACGATCGTAACAGCATTTGCAAGGGGTGCAGATAGCGTTCGGGTTGTGGATGACGATCCAGATCCCAGGGGAGGTGAGATCAGGTTGGGTGAAGAGGGCGGCGTGAAGCTTGCGGGATTTGATTATGACAACTCACCCTCAACAATTGATAAGCTCGATCTTGGCAGGAGACGCGTTTTACTCCTGACAACAAACTTCTCAAAGGCGTACGTAAAGGCTGCAAGGAGAACAACTGTCTATGCTGGATCTTTTCTAAATCTGGGGGTGTGCCTCCGGCTTGTATCATCCCTTGATGAATATTCAATCTATCCCTGCAGGCGGAAGGGGAAGGCTACAATCGAAGACTCGCTTGCTGCACTCATCATCGCATCGGGCGAGGTACCATCAGAGGATGACATTATTGAACTTGTAAGAACGGGGAGGTCTGCGAGAAACCTGATATCTCTTGGAAATGAGGAAGATGTTCTTTTCTCGTGCAGGATTGATCTTTTTGATCTTCTGCCTGTATCAAGACCAGATGATGGCTTATTCAAGCTCGATTTTCAATTTTAGTAACTATTCGTCCAGTTGTTCTTGTATGTTGATGCTGTCACATTGCTGCCTGCGGCCGAGAAGTCAGGAATTGACCAGTTCCCATATTCATTCTCTGATGCTGAGAACTCAAGCACGACGTTCTTTGTCCATGAGATGTTGACACCGATCCCTGTGTGACATCCAATGCAGGCTTCGTTCGCATCCTCCATCATGGTAACATTCTCAATTGAATCCAGGACGAACTTCCTGTGAGCTGCTAAGCTTCCTGTATCAGATGTGTTGATCGTCAGATTGAAGCCACCCGCTGGTGGGATGTAATACACATGTCCAGTAGCGGCATTTGCATGGCATCGGCGGCAATCATCGCTATCTGTATATGTGCCCCCATGAACACTCACATGGCATCCCCCGCAGTCAAAGGTCGCTGCATTGGTATGTTTCACGCCAGATTTATCTCCGCTGTGGCAGTACATGCAGGGAACGGTGGATGCTGCATGAGCCTCTTTTCCAGGTGTTGAACCCGTACCATCGCCAGATGCATATGTGTAATTTGTAAAGCTCCCATTTTGGTGCTGGATAGGAAACAACCTGTGGCAGTATCCGCACCCCATCCTTCCATATCCTGTCTCACCTGAGTGAGCCGAGACGAGTGAGTTCATCTCATCTGCGATATCCCCATGACACTTCTCACATGGTAGATCATTACCGCTCACACTCAGATTATACCATGAATGCTGTCCTGAAAAGAGTGCAACTGTCTGGGGAAGCGCGAATATACCTGTCATGATAACCGCAAGCATCAGAAGCAAATGTGTCCTTCTCATTTTTTTTACCTCTATTAATATATAGAGAGGGATTACATATTAAAAATTTGTGGACATGAACGGTGTAAAATCGAGTATTCCTAATGATTATTAGAATAAAAAGAAAAATTGAGAGATCAGCAGTGATTCAATAACCATAACTCTCCAATTTAACCCATAACTTCTCCTCCAAATCCCTTCTTAGCAAAAAACAAGCCCACAGGAGCCGTAAACTATAAATATTTTAACACATATAAATTAACACATATGAAAGATATACCTCCAAAGGTTTTAGAGACATTTGAGAGAATGAAGGAATCTGAAGAGGGATGCATAGAGCTGAAGAAGATCAGGGGAAGATACTACGTTTACAGGGCAACGAGTGAATGGGATAAAGAAGATAAGAAAGTGAGGAAGATAACAGTTTATTTAGGATCGATAACTCCCGAGGGCACATACATATCGAAGAAGCAGAGAGTTCAGGAGTCAAATAGAGAAGTATTTGAATATGCAAACGGAATGCTTGCTTACCATCTTTTGGATATTGAGGAGAAGCTGAAGGGATACACTCCTCACTACAGAGAGCTGATTGCAGCAGCAATCATAAAGGCAATTGATCCAAAACCCCTCCGCTTAATTTCTTCAAGATGGGAGAAGCTTTACCTGCAGAAAGTAATAGATGTAAATCTTTCTCCAAAAAACATCTCAAAAATACTCAGAGATACAGGCAAAGGTGTAAGATGGTGGTATGATTTCTTTGAGGAATTATCAGATAGTAAACTCCTTCTGTACGATCTAACAACAGTCTTCACTCATTCCAGAAATATAAGGATGGCTGAAAAAGGATACAACAACGAAAGAAAGTACTGCAACCAGTTGGGGGTTGTTATTGCTTTCTCAGTAGAAGATATGCTACCAGCAGGAATAGAGGTTTACTGGGGTTCTATGAAAGACATAACCACTATAAAGGACTTTCTTGAGAGGTTCAGGAAGAGGAGCATGGGCTTCATACTTGACAGAGGATTCTGGTCTGAAAAGCTCGTTAAAGATTTCAGAAAGGAAGGGATAAACTATGTTGTTCCTCTGAGAAAGAACTCAAAGCTGATGGATACAAGGTGGTTAAGGTGGAGAAAGCCATTCACATACAGGCAGAGAACGATAAAGTGGAGCAGGAGGAAGACTGAATCAGGTCAGGTTTACCTCTTCTACGATCCTCAGTTAAGAGGTGAGGAGGAGTCGGCACTGCTCAGGAAGGTTGAGCAGGGAATGATGACAATGGAAGAATTTGAAGAGAAGAAGAAGGTTGCAGGTGTTATTGGATTGCTTTCAAACCTTGAGAGAAGTGGTGAGGAGATATTTGACCTCTACAAGGGAAGGGAGGATGTTGAGATTGCCTTTGATGCAATGAAAAATTATCTTGATGCAGATAAAACATACATGCGCACAGATGAAGCGGTCAGGGGTTACTTCTTTGTAACCCTTCTTGCATTGAGGATCTACTTCGGTGTTCTGAGAAGATTGAGAGAGAGGGAGCTTACAAACAGGATATCGGTTGAGGAGGTCTTCTTTGAGTTATCAAAGGTTCAGAAGATTGTTGAACCCAGTAGGGAATACTTTGCAAGGATTCCCAAGAGAGCGAGAAGGATTATGGAGTTGTTTCCAGAGTTACCTATGGGTTAATTTGGCGGAGTTGTGGTTAAGAAGATAAAATGACTCTAACACGAAGTCAAGCGGAGGATTTATTGCTGGCACGCTTCAGGCGGTTTTGGGACATAATTACCTCACCCTGATTGCAAACAGAGCATTCTCTTCCTATCTTCTCTCTTCTGCCTGATCAACCAGTCAAAACCAATATTCAGCAAATGTTGATGTGCCAAAGAGGTGTCTGGGATAGAGAGCATATGTGATCGTTGTCAGGGATTGAGGGATTTTGTCCCAAAACCAGTCAGCGGGGTGTAAAAATAAAAATAACATAAAAAAAAATAAGCCTACTTCTTTTCAACCTTTTCAGGATCAAAACCACCCTCAACATGCTGTTTCAGGATCCTTCCTGTAAGCTCCCATAGCTCCTTCGCATCTCTGTAAGGCACACTTCCTCCACCATACCTTGCAGAAACCCTGAGTAGTTCTTCATCAGCCATCGGCTTTCCAAGTCTTACCGGCCTATCGAGCGGGATCGCCATCTGGTTCTTTGTGTATTCCACCTCACCAGTCCCGCGATTGTACCGTGTTCTTCTTCTTGCATCGAACATCATCCCATCTTCATCGAGCCTCAGGGCTGAACCGTGAACCGTTATGCCGCGTATAGCTGTTCGTGCAGGATCGAAGAGTTCAGTCTCAAGAATTTCCTTTGCAAAACGCTCAAGATCCCGTTCCCGCGCCTCTATGAGCTGTCTTCCAGCATAAACAATCGTATCGATTCCAGGGTATCTCACATGGTACAACCTCCCCCTGAATGCTGGAAAGAGCGGGGAAAAGTAGACAGAGTCTGTTATCTGGAGATACCTGATCTTATCTCCTGCTCTCGCACCATCTGACGGCTCAATAAGCTCTGAGATCGGGTCAAATGGGAGTTCTATCTCATCGAGCGGGGGATGGATCGAGCCATACTCCTCACCCGGGTTTCTGTGTCCCAGAAGAAGCACAAGATCATCATCAGAGATCTCTCTGAGGTGTTTGAACTCAGATTCTGGACTGAACAACTCTTTTCTTCGCCTGGCAACCTGATCTTCGCCTGGATACCTGTTTGATTCCATACCAACCATTCAAATCACCTCGAAGGTGTAATAACGTCACGCTCGCCTGCTGGAATGAACTCATGTCGAGCACCGCGGGCGATCTCTTCTCTTACATGCTTGAAATCGAATGTGAGCGATGGATCCGCGAATGCAACCTTCACGATCGGGCTTAAGCACCATGCATCACCCCTCGCACGGTGAGATGCAAAGCATGCCGCGGGCGATGGGACGAAGACAGAGGCTGAGAGTGAGTCTTCAGGGATATTTGGACTCCGAAGCTCTGGTATCACGCCCTCATCAGGTCTCACCGATACGGTGTTAGGTATGTTGATCTGATCAGGGGCATCACCGATTCCGACGTTGTGCCTGCCCCACGCCTCTTTCTGTATGAAAGAACCTGAGTAGTAGACCGCGAGGATGGCTGCTGTTGAGTTTCCTGTCGCAAATCCGACCCCGATCGCAGAGGCAGCATTGAGGTTCAGGAGCCTGATAACGCCACCCCAGTGATGCTCAAGAAGCACGGGGTACTTATCATACTGTTCCATCCCATAGAAGTTTACTTCCTCTGTCACATCCCTTATTACATCAAACGAGGGCTTTACAGCAGCAAATCCACCATATTTATCCTTAACCCAGTCTGATATGTGATATGTGAAGTCATCGAGGAGGTTGTTCGTGAATGGGGATGAGAATGTATTTGCACCTCCGATTCCACCAAGGACGTAGCTGTCAAACCAGATCAAGCCGTAGATAACACCGCTTATCGCCATAGACTCCATGCAGTAGTGGACAGGATCGTCATTCACCGTATCTGCCTGGCAGAAGTCACCTATATACCCGTAAGGTATCCCGATCGGTTCATTTGCACCCCTGGGACCCCGTCTGGGCCAGGTTGGCGTTCCAAGAAGCATGTACGCCATGTGCTTAACCGTGATCGTGAACTCGGCGAGTATAGAACCACCTCCAAGACTGTATGCCGATACAAATGCGAGTGCACTCTGGTTTCCATTCCAGCGGTGAACGACCGATGCATCAGCTATTCTGACCCCTACAGTAGGTATCCTTGCAACCTGGAAGATGTGCTTACCAATCTTCTGCTTCAGCTTTTCTGCCATTCTTTCTGGAAACTCACGATTGATATCGATAACAAACCTGCTATCGATCCGTGCTGCAAGCTCATCATCCCCTGCTATAATCTTTGCATATCCGTCACGGGTCATGAGCGGATTTATCTCTGCCATGTGCTCCTGTGCGAGCGCTCCCCCAATAATTGAGTGATTGATGGACTCCAGATACCTGTTTATCGTCTCAGGCGTGACTGAAACGCCGACCTTCTGCTGTAGAATTCTGTGAGGAAGATCAAGCCCGTTTATCGCTGTTCGTTTGATGTCATCGCCCATCTGCTGGATTGCGGCGTTGTTTATCTGATGCATCTCATCCATGTCACAGAGCGTCTCTGTACCAGAGATGTAATACGGCTCGAGATATCTTGATCCAAGTGGAACCCCGAAATCCTCCCGACCACCCTGATAGCCAGGGATGCCGCGTTCTGCTGCGATACGCTTGGATGACTCGATGAACCCACGTTTTGTCTCTGACTGTAGTCTGCCTCCAAACTCATAGTAACGCGTATCTTTGCGGGTTGGATCATCCTCCTTGAAAACCTCCTTGATCTTCTTGAGTATCTCATCCTTCATGTTTAAACCACCTCCTTGAACGCTGCCGCAGCTTCTGCAATTCTTTTTACGGGATCTTTAAGCTCTGGCAGGATTTCTCTGAGCTTGAACATCTTTCCTGAGGTCATCTCTGGCGGATACATCTGGGTTCCAGCATCGAGACACATCGCAGCAGCAGCACACGGAATGATAAATCCCTTTGAGCCGCGAGTTGCAGGATGCTCGGCAGAGAATGTTCCTGGTTCACCTCCGCCGTAGGTGTTGTGGGTCAAGTATTCATAGAGCGTCGCCGTGCCAAGCGCCCTCCCGAAGTCGACACCAGGCAGCCCGGTCTGCATCACGAGAAGGTCGTTGTAAAAGAGCATCGCTGATGGGATACCCTGCCCTGATCGCATAACCCCGGCGTTCTGGATCGCTGCAGCCATAAGCCCCGCTGATGCATAGGCGTTCCACCTGGCGGCATCCTTCGCTGCATAGAGCCTGTATCCTGATGCCATCTCACGTTCAACCTCAATGATCCGGTCACGAAGCGCCCGTTCAAGAACATCATCGATAAGATCTGTGATCCTTCCACCTTTTCCATGATCTTTTAAAAGCTCCCAGACCATATTATTTGCGTTCAGACCCTGGTAAGCGAGTCCAAAGAGGTGATACCGCCCATAAGCCCCGAGTGCAGCACCGGATTCAAAGACCGCTGCATGCTCAAGTACGGAGGATAGCGCTGCAGCATCGAATGTTCGGCGGTTTGTGAGTGCTATAATATGATTTACCATGATGCCCCTGTATGCGTTCGCCCCACCCTCAACCTGTGTTGGGAATGATAAAAGGGCTGAAAGCGCCCCGTTTGGTGCTGTCATCTGTGGGTATCTTCCCAGAACTGCAGCCTTAACCATCTCGATACCATCAAATATGCCAAGCTCAAATATCTCGCAGATTGCCCTTACGATGGCTGTTGCTGGCTTGAGATATGCCTGTGAAGAGTCGGTTGCAACCAGGAACGACCGTGATGGGATCTGGATTACCATTAACGAATCAGCGACCTCAACCCGCGTATCATCGTTCGGGGCTATTTCAAGCAGTTTTTTTACCCGAGCTGCAATTTCATCTATCCGATCAAGAAGTTCAAGATCGAGCTCTCGTCCAGGTATCTGGCATTCACACCCCACGTTCATCGTTCCACCGACCTCACCAGTTCTGAGCGTGTTCTCAAGTTCCGAAATATCGATCAAAGCTGTTCTCCTGAGTGAATGAAGTATTTCAAGGGCGGCCTGGTTTTTATATGGATTTAAACCATCCAGTGGGACTTTCTCGCACAAAATCTTTCCCCTGTCATCATAAATATCTATAAAATCATCTTCTTCCATCAAGATCACCTCACGCTGCACCTTAAAGTACTCATATGTCACGCGCTACAATACCTTATAATTTACGCTTCTGTAATCTGTAAATATTTTTAATGTAGAATAAAAACGAATACTTTAAATATTGTATAAATTGAACTTTATCCAGTCTTATGGAATAAGAAAATACTTAAGTTCTTATCAACACGCTCTTGAGAGGAGATTTAGGATGATAATAACCAAGGAAAAACCCTTAGAGGAAATCTATGCATCGATAGCAGACTGCAAGAAGGTTCTCTTCGTTGGGTGTGATGGGTGTACACAGCCTCCACGGGGATTGAAGGAGGCAGAGACGCTTGCAAAGCTTGTGGAGATGAAATCAAAGATGGAGGGTAAACCGATCGAGTGCAGGTTTACGACAGTTGTGAAGCAGTGCTGTGATGAATCGGTTGGAAATCTCCGCGTTCAAATAGGAGATTGCGATGGGATGGTCTCACTTGCGTGCGGTGTTGGTGTCCAGATACTTAACAAGGTTTATCCTGAGATCTGGACACGTCCGGCGCAGAATACAATGTTCATCGGTTCCGAAGAGATCAGACAGGGCCCGATGTATGAGATGTGTCTTGCATGTGGTGACTGTATCCTTGAAGAGACGGGGGGCATCTGTCCTGTGACTCGATGCGCGAAAGGACTTCTCAATGGACCCTGTGGTGGGTGTGTTGAGGGTAAGTGCGAGCTTCCGATGGAGGTCAATGGTGAGATGGTAAAGAATGACTGTGCATGGTATTTGATCTATCATCGAGCAAAAGAGCTTAACCGACTTGATCTTTTCAGGAAATATAGACCACCAAAGAAGCGTGCGCTTGCTATGAATCCAAGGAGGTTGTAGTGATGCAGGAGGCATTTTCAGAGCTGGCAAAGAAGATTAAGGCTGGTGAATTTGTATATACAGGCGAGCTTGAGCCGCATAACCTGAGCACAGAGATAGGGGATGTTGTTGACTGGGCAAAGACGCTCAAAAGTATCGGAAGGATCACCGCCGCAAATGTGACCGATAACCCCCAGAGCTTCAGCGCAATGTCAAGCCTTGCTGCAAGTTTCATCATCCAGCGTGACTCGGGGCTTGAGATGGTATATCAGTTAAGGACTGCTGACAAGAACAGACTGGCACTTGCATCAGATATCCTTGCCGCTGCTGCCTTTGGTCTCAAGAATATCCTCGCCCTGACAGGCGATCACACACACATGGGAAACACCCCGGATGCAAAGCCTGTATTTGATCTTGACTCGGCCCAGCTCGTTGATCTGATCCATCACATGGTATATGAGGGAACTGACCTCTCTGGAAACGAGGTGCAGGGACCAAGGCCTGAGATCAACATTGGAGTTGCTGGAAACCCGAACCAGGAGCCGCTTGAGATTGAGGTCCTGAAGATGGAGCGGAAGGCGGAGGTTGGTGCTGATTTCATCCAGACCCAGGTTGTATTTGATGTGGATATCGCGCTTACATATCTGGAATCAATTGAGCACATCGGTATACCGACATTCATCGGCATCTTCCCACCCCGTTCTTATGGTCAGGCAGAGTTCTTTGATAAGTTCGTATCAGGTGTTACCGTGCCACCCGAGTTTTTGAAGACATTCAAGGAATTCAAGGCGATCTCTGACAAGGCTGAACGCAAGAAAAAGATCGATGAATTCAATATCGACTACTTCGTCAATTTTGTGAAGGAGATAAGAAAGAAAAAGAACTGTGCTGGCTGTCACATAATGGCGGTTGGTTACCCTGATGTGATCGCACCGATCATTGAAGGCGCTGAGAAGTGATCTAAATGACCGTCGCTGTAATCGGTGGTGGGATAGCTGGAATCATGGCTGCCCTCTCTTTAGCAGACAGGGGGACGTCGGTCACGTTGATCGAGGAGAAAGAGACACCAGGCGGCCACATGGTAGAGATTGCCGACTGTGTGAGCGGCTTTGAACCAAAACTGATCGAGGCCGAGGCAAACCCATTGATCGAGATCATAACAGGTGCAACCATTGAGAAGGTCGATGGCAGTGCTGGAAACTTCACGATAACGCTCTCAAACGGCAGCACCATAAACGCATCATCGATCATACTTGCAACAGGCTATGAACCATTTGATCCATCGATCTGGTCACGCTATCACCTTGAAAATCCAAACGTCTATACCTCGCTCGAATTCGAGCGAGTGATCTCGCTCTCAAGCCCCACAGGTGGTAAACTCCCAGATAACATCAAGCGAATTGGATTCATACAGTGCATAGGTTCACGTGAACCGAACGTCAACCCACTCTGTTCATCGGTCTGCTGTATGTACACCGCAAACGAGGTGAAGACACTGCTTGCCCGCAATCCAGATTGTGAGGTGTATGTCTTCTACATGGACCTGAGGGTTGCAGGCAGGGATGCAAAGACGATCGAGAAGCTCAAGGCAGAGGGTGTCAACTACATCAGAACCCGCATCCCCGAGGTTATAACAGACAACGGCAATATCTGTGTCCAGTATGAAAATGTAAAAGAGGGGAGACTCGAGCGACTCGATCTCGATGCGGTTGTGCTTGCTGTCGGACTGCTCCCATCAAAATCCACACAGAAGATCTCAGAAC
>JAOQII010000026.1 GCA_026134025.1 Candidatus Syntropharchaeum sp. | reverse complement strand
GTTTTAAATCGGTTCTGCCGTCCTTTGGATGACCATACGTGATTTCAATAGCTGGACTGTCATCGATATTCTCATATCCTCCAAAAAGACTGAAGTTCGAGGTATCGCCATGAACGAGTTGCGTTCCGAATTGCAGCTTTTCCATCGCTTTCAGGACGATTTTCATGAATAATTCGGTGGGATCGGAATCATATATTCTGTCAAGTGTCCTGCCAAAGATATCATCATTTAAGTCGGCTGTTTTTACACCTTCTCCGAGTAATCTTTCAGTTGGTAAGGTCTCAAAGTATCTGGAAAACATGTACAGCCTGCTATCTGTAAAACCGAGAGCATTGAGTACCATTGCTTTTACTACAATGGAATGAGGCAAGTTATGATGGCCTTTTTTGGGCATTGCATCATCGATAACATCGCCTATCTCGAGAAAATCGTAAAAACCTGCTACGATTCCATGGTGATCAAGTGATTTGGTCGTTATATTCATTGGCATTCATCCCCTCAGATGAGTATGCCAATGTTATGTGTTAATCTGGCTAAAAATGTTTAGATTTGTGGAATGTCTGCGGAATGTAGGCCATATTCTTATATCCCTGGTGTGACCTTTTTTAACCCTTCCAAGACTGGTGCAGCAGAGTTTGAACCCAAATAATCACGCAATTTTTCTGTCTCTTCTGATTGGTTAGAATCTGCTTTATCTATATAATCTTCAATTGAAGACCAAGCTCTTATGAATTTATCTTGAAGTGTTTCGTCATGCCTCAATTTATCAAGATAATCGTCAATTGCTTTTTCCAAAACCCGATACAGCTCGAAGACGTTGATAGATATCAAGATTGTATTATTTTGTCTTTTTTTGATATGTGAAGGAATGTTCCGGTCCTCTACATAGAATTGGAATTGAAGACGTTCATCTGAATTTTGCTTGTTTCCTTGGAGACTAAAAGTTTTTGGGTAAAACGTATGAACAAGTCCGTTTCTTACCCCATCCCAAAGAATAGTAGGTATCTTCTTATAAACTTCTGGAAAGAAATGTTCAATAAATTTTTTAACATTGCTTTTAGCATCATAACTGATTAACACGCTCAGCGTGCCTTCTTTTTCATTACTCTCTTCAAAATAGTATCTTTCTTTAATACCCCCTCCATCATCAATAATCTTCCACTTATTGTTTTTCGCTTTAAATTTAGCATGTTCGGATAAGGGATAACCTTCTTCTTCAAAAACCCTTTTTAAGTTTTCTGATACAAGTTTGTCATTTTCAAATTCCCTTTCTAAGTCTTTATTTATGCTAAATACTGGCTTTTTATCTTTATTATCTTTATCCATATATTTAGTCTTCCCTGCATACAACGCAGCTACAAACTCAAGAGCGGTACTGATGAGATTTGGAACGGCTAAGTTTCCGCCGCCACGAGGTGGTTTACCAGCAAATTTCTCTTTATTGTCAGTGTAGTTTTCAATGCCATCCAGAAAGGTTCGAATATCACCTAACAGGCAATCGGTAATCCACTTGACACGGGGATGACCTTCAAAACTCGTGTCTTCGAAGATGTAGCAGTATTTTTCTTTAGTTGTCATTTTTCTGGATCTTTCATCCTTCACTACCTTGAACCTGAAGTTCATAGCTGATCGGTCTTAACTCCCTTGGGTATGAACTTAATTCAAAAGGTGCGCTATCCCCAGTGTCAATCTCATCTGGATCGGTATAAGTAAACGATGTGCCTATGACCTTGTCTCCTGTATCATAGTAAGTGCAAACAACTTTTATGAAAGTGGCCCCTTCAGTCCCTTCGTTCTTAACTTCACCCACGATCTTATGATAACCAAGATCATCAATCTTTGCACTATGGCTTAGTATCTTGAGACCAGTAAAAGGTTCTTCGTCTGTCTCTTTATAAGACACTGTTAGCTTGTAACTGGCAGGACCTATCCTGGGTAGGAACTCAGTTCAAAAGGTGATTTTTGGTTTGGCTCCAAAATGTCCAACGCTGTATAAGTAAAATCTGTTCCAATCACTTTTTTCTGTGCATCATAGAACGTGGCCACGATTTTCACGTACTTTATATTGGATTGTAAAGTGTTTTTGACTTCTCCAACCACTATAAAGTAACCAAGGTCGTTGACATAACTGGAATGGCTCAGTATTTCTGGTTCTACTTCAGATTCTTCTGGACTTGGTTCAGATGTTGGGGTTGCAGTTGGTGTTAATAGAGGATAATGATCCACCTTAACGAAATCCTCGTCAAATGATTCTACCTCAACCCAATGTACCTTACTTTCATAGTACGTCCATTTTCCATACTTCTTGTGTGCATAATCATATCTATATTTCTTGTCACTTTCGTTATAGCCAAGTATTATTATATGAGTAGCATCTTCACGTGCTGGACTGAGCGTAATTATGTCCCCAGGAACAAATTTAGGTTCAAAACTTGTCTCTGGTGTGGGGGTGAGAGTTATTGGGGGTGATGAAGCGGTTGTTGGCGTAGATATGGGAGTAGTTGTTTTTGGTGTCGGTGTCTCTGTTGGCGTTACCACAGCAGGTGTTTCTTCCTCAACACACCCCGAAAACATCACAACTGATACAAGCACTATCAAAGCCATTAACCCAGCCAAGACGTTTCTTTTCATATTATCTCACCTTCATCTACCCACAGGGCTTAACCTGTTAATACATTTTTTTATACTCTTCCAATATAAATATTCTGATTTTCTATTACAATTTCTCTTCACCCCTCCTCCCACCACCCACACACCGGATCCTCCCCTAAATAATCCCCTGAAAACCCATAAGCCCGTGATCTGCAGCCTCCACACTCCTCTCGATGGATACACACACCACAATTACCATTAAGCTTTCGCTCACGCAAATTCCTGAAAACCTCACTCGTCTCTAAAATCTCACCAAATCTCTTCTCCTTCAAACTCCCTGCCTTAACAGGCAGATAAGCACAGGGTGCAACATCACCGTTCGGGAAGATGTGAAATCGTGTAATCCCTGCCGTGCATCCCGTCATCCTGAAGTCCCCATCCTCTTTAGACTTCAAATACAGCCAGTACTGCGGGTTACAGATCGGTTTGAGCCAGACGCTGGATGAATGTTGTCGCTCATAGATGTACTCAAAAAACTTTTTGTTCTCTTCAACCCCGATACATGCCTCCGGGATCTCACGAGCCTTTCCCATCGGGATTAAGTAAACAAAGTAGATCCTGTATGCACCAAGCTCTTCTGCGAGATCGATTATCTTCGGGATCTCATCAAGGTTGTATGCTGTGACCATCGAGTGAAACTGAAAGCTCAGGCCTGCATCCTTTGCAGCCTCAAGCCCCTTCATTGTGCGCTCAAACGCACCCTTAACCCCCCTGATTTTATCATGTGCATCGCCGACACCATCGATGCTCACCCCAAAACGCTCAAGTCCTGCATCGACAAGTTTTTCTGCAACTTCCCGGGTTATAAGCGTCGCATTTGTTGCCATCACGATCTGCATATCAAAACCCGAGGCATAGCTTATGAGCTCGTAAATGTCTTTACGCAGTAGAGGCTCGCCCCCTGTTAACGCAAATTTAACATCGCCAAGTGCTGCTGCATCCTCAATCAGAAGCTTCCCCTCATCAAGGGTGAGCTCTCCTTCATCAGACTCCTCGATCGAGCAGTGTAAGCAGCTTAAGTTGCAACGTTTTGTAACCGCCCACACAAACTCTGCTGGAAGGTAACTGAAGCACCCTGTTCCGACTGTATCGTTATCAAATAGCCTTTCGATCATCAAATCACTCCTGCAAGAATAAATGTCAGCGTGAAGACGAGAGGTATCGCAAACATCGCTTTAAATCCAAGATCATTCATACGCTCAAGATCTTTTAACCCTTTCCATCCTCTCCTGATACCATACCATAGATTAAGAAGAAGCATGCTCGCAGGGATTATCAGAAGAAGCGTAAAGGGATAAAGATTCTGTAGATAGGGGATCATAAGGAGCAATGATATGATTGTGAGAATTACTGATGCGAGATATAATCTTCCCGCATGCTCTTTTCCAAGTATCACCGCGAGATTTCTCCTTCCCGCTTTCATGTCATATTCAAGATCAGGGATCTCTCGAAGAAGTTTCTGGGAGAATACACCGAGTATGTAGGGAATTGCAACGATGGTTGGAAGCAAATCCGGTCTGTGAACCTGGAGGTAGTAACCTGCAAAGATCGGTGTCCATGCGTTGTTGAACGCAAGCGTAATCTCACCAAGACCGTGATATGAGAGTCTGAGAGGTTTTCCTGAGTATGAGTATGCAAGAAACATCCCGAACGCACCGATTGGAATCGAAAGAGGACCAGCTTTCAGGCCAAACTGTATGATGAGCCCCAGTATGAAAGCAAAAGCAATTAAACCTGCTGTAACCTTCAAAACAACCTCTTTCTGGAGTTCGCCCTCGACGAGTACTTTGCTCCCGCCTGTAAACTTTGATGGATTCCCAAGATCGGTATCATAGTCAAAATAGTCGTTTGAGATGTATGCAGCCTCAACCATGACGATAACAGCGAAAAAGGAGATCACAAAGATCAGAGGGTCGATCGTGCCAAGCACGTGGTATGCAATCGCAGTTCCAACGAGGAATGGATATACCATCGTCTGATGCTTGAATGGCTTTGAGATCCTGATCCAGGCTTTAAAATTCATCTCAAGCGCTCAATATCTCATATAGTGTTGTTCTCTGTTTTGGGATTCGCCCGGCAGATCGGATAAGTGCATCAAAGACATCTGGTGGCATATACTCCCCAAAAGATGAGCCTGCAGATCGGGATATGTTCTCCTCGATCAATGTACCACCAAGGTCATTCACACCATGTAGTAGAAGCATGCAGGCTGTCCCAGGTCCAAGCTTGACCCATGACGCCTGAATATTCCTCACCGATCTATGCAGGATGATCCTGGCAAGTGCATGGACTTTAATTTGATCGATCGTGGTAAGCTGGTTTTTGTATGATTCAAGCTCGGTATTTCCCCCAACAAAAGGAAGTGGCACAAACTCGGTAAACCCACCAGTCTCATCCTGTATCTCTTTAATCGTGAAAATATGTTCCAATCGCTCCCGCTCTGTCTCAACATGACCAAACATCATCGTTGCAGTTGTTGGGATTCCAAGGCGGTGTGCGGTCATCACAACCTCAATCCACTCGGAAGATGTGAGTTTGCCGGGGCAGATGATCGCTCGCACCCGATCCGAAAGAATCTCTGCCGCGGTTCCTGGCATTGAACCAAGACCTGCTGATTTTAATCTGGATAAAACCTCTTCAACCGGGAGCTTTGAGTTTTTTGCGGCATGTAAGACCTCCATAGGCGAGAAAGCATGGAGGTGCATCTCAGGGTATTTTGATTTTATCGCATCAAGGATTCCCACATATTGATCAACTCCCCACCCCTTGATAAGTCCTCCCTGGAGACAAATCTCGGTTGTACCAAGTTTTTCTGCTCTTTCAACCTTCAAGAGTATCTCTTTCTGCGAGAGAGTGTATCCATTATCTTTCCTGAAGGCACAGAACTTGCAGTTTCCGATACATCTGTTTGTGAAGTTGATGTTACGGTTCACAACGTACGTCACAACATCTCCAACACTTGAACGCCTCAGATCATCTGCTATCCTGAAGAGTTCACCCTCAGAAAGTGAAAGAAGCTCTTCTATATCATTTCGCTCAAGTCTGCCGTCATAGATCCTCTCGTAAAGCCTGTCACTCATCCTCTACATCCCCAAGTAGGGCATAGGCTGCATTCATAATTCTCTGTTCTTCAAAATACCGCCCGATTATCTGCAATCCGATCGGAAGCCCTTCAGAATATCCTGCTGGGATTGAGATCGATGGAAGCCCTGCGAGATTAACTGCAACAGTATTGATATCTGCGAGATATAATGAGAGCGGATCATTTACCTTTTCACCCAGCTTGAAGGCTGTAAATGGCATCGTTGGCGAAAATAAAAGGTCAAAATCCTTCAATGCACGATCAAACTCCTCTTTTATCATCCTTCTCACCTTGAGCGCCTTGAGATAGTATTTTCCATAGTATCCAGCAGAGAGTGCATAAGTTCCGAGCAGAATCCTTCGTTTAACCTCCTCGCCAAAGCCCTCGGCTCTGATCATGGAGAACGTATCGTGCCAGTTCCCTGTATCTTCAAGTCTAAGCCCGTAACGCATACCATCGAAGCGTGCAAGGTTTGAGGATGCTTCACTCATCGCAATGATGTAGTATGCAGCAAGCGAGTACTCAACCGACGGCATCGAGATCTCAGTGTATGCTGCACCCTCTGCCTCTGCTGTGTGTATCATATCCCACACCGCTTTAGAGACCGCAGGATCCACTCCTTCACCAAAAAACTCTGCTGGAACGCCAATTCTCAAACCCTCGATCGTTGGCGTCAGATTATCAAGATAACCCCCTTCAGATCCAAGTTGTGTACTGTCTCGCGCATCTGGCTTTGATATTACATCAAGAAGACGTGCAACACCAGGAACAGTCCTTGCGATTGGCCCTATCTGCTCGAGTGAGTTTGCATAAGCGATGAGCCCATACCTTGATACAAGCCCATAGGTGGTTTTAAGCCCGACCACACCACAGAAGGATGCAGGGCATCTGATCGAACCCCCTGTATCTGATCCAAGCGCAAGCGGCACCTCTCCTGCTGCAACCGCCGCTGCACTCCCACCCGACGATCCTCCTGGGACTCTCGTTCTATCGTGTGGGTTGAGCGTGGGTCCAAAGTAGCTTGTCTCGGTGCTTGTCCCCATCGAGAACTCATCCATATTGGTCTTTCCAACGATGATGGCACCCTCTGAAAGCAGGCACTCGATAACATGGGCGTTGTAGGGTGGGATATAGTCTTCAAGGATATGGGATGCACAGGTTGTTACGATCCCTTTTGTGGTAATTGCGTCCTTGATTGCAACAGGCACGCCTCTGAGTCTGCCTTCTCCATCCCCTTCACGATCTATCATCTCGGCTTGCTCGATCGCCCCCTCTTTATTGAGCGTTATAAAGGTGTTCAGATCGCTTTCTTCTATACGCTCAAAGGTCTTCTCAATTTCTTCAAGACAGCTCATAGATCAATATACCTCGATCTTGCGACATGCCCTGCCAACAGCATCCCAGGTCTTGGCGGCGTAATCTGTTGGGTAGTAAACAGAGTACCAGTATTTAACCTTGCGTATAATCTCGTCGAGCTTGACAGCAGGGACGGTCTCACCTCTTATAACCCCTGTCACGATATCAACAAGCTCTCCCTTCGTCTCGGCTTTATCCTGATCAAAACCTCTCACTCGAACGCCAACGTCTGCAAAAGCCTTGAACTCCACCGGGGCCTGACAGATGACGATCGCAGGAATCGTTGCGTTCTTGAGGAACGTTCTTGTCTTGTATACAAAATGGGTTGCTATGTTTCCGACGTGTATGAGCGCAAGTTTATGCCGATTGATCTGTGCAACCTCCTTTGGCGTCACCCCGCAGATGCTTGTCTTCGTTCCTGCAGGAACACCCTGGGGAAGCCCCATACCAGCCTCAAGAACGAGGACACTCACCTGTATCCCTGCCTCTCTGATTCCATAGGTAATCTCACAGACAGGCTTTGTTACATGACGGGAGATCGGACTCATCGCAACAACGACAATCTCAGGGTTCTCTGCCTCAGATAATGTCCCTTTCTGGGCAAGTCCACCACCGATGCCAAATCCCTGGGTCTCCCTGCAGTCAACGATATGCGTCTTTCGCCCAATCGTATTTGTGCTGATCATCTCTACCTCTCAAGATTTGAGTTAATTACACATAAAGGGTGATCTGATCTTATTTGTATCTTTTCATTTATGACTAAAAATAAGTGCCTGTGAAAGCTAAGCTATCACAGGTATACCAGAACAAAAATAGGTGGTCACTTTCTCGCAAATCTTGCGTTATGCCCGTAGGTCTTTCCAGCTTCGACCATCGCCTTCATATTCTCAAGTGGCGTCTTTGGTCCGAAACCGCATCCAGGGCATAGAATATCGGTTCCATTATCGATACAGTACTTGGACTCCTCAATAACCTCTTTTGGTCCCCGCTTTATCAACGTGAAGGTTGGGCTCACATTTCCAGCGATGATTACATCCTCGCCCGCGATCTCCCGCGCCTCTTTCATGTCCATCTCCTGTGAGAGGCTGATCGCATGGGCTCCAAGCTTCGGCAAAAGCGGGAATACTGGCTTGATATCCATGCAGCTATGATAGACGACATAGGTACCCAGCTCCTTGAGCTTCTTCACACCATCGCTGTTATACTTGAGTGGCATCCCTTCATAATCCACAGGTCGAACACTTGCATCAAGTGCACCGTTGTAGAAGATCGTGTGTACTCCCCGATCAACGAGAGCTTCTGCATAGACCAGACCGATCTCAAGACACTTCTTCATAAGCTTCTCCATCTCCTCGGGGTTCTGCTTGAACCAGACCATCGAAGACATCGTATCGGTCATCCCTGCGTTGAGTGCGAGCGTCATCGGTGCGATCACCGTCATGATCAGCGGTATCTTCTCACGCTCACACATGGGTGCGAGGGTTTCTGCTACTTTTAGAAATGCTGGCATGTGTCCATCCTTCTCAGGATCAGGGACTTCAAGCTTGTCGATATCCTCAAGCGAAGCAACAGCAGGCTTCTCAAGCACCGGATGGTTATTCTTCTTCCACTTCGTGAGCGTTGCACCGCACGCAACCGCTTCTGCATAGATATAGAATGGCGCTCTCACACCTTCAAGCCCTGCAAATTCATACGCAGCCCATGCAAGCTTCACGATCTTATCGGGCTCTATCTGTGCCTCAGGCCAGTATACGCCGCAGGCATCCATCAGATCCACCGTCCCTGTCTGTGTAAGCGGTGTTACAGGGATGCGATCTACGGAATTTTTATTCAAGACAGCCTCGTATCTTTCTATCGGTGTCATTGTATCCTGACTCATATAATTACCTCCATATTTTTCTTCAAGTTTCTATTCGATACTATTTAAAATTCGTGATTTAATTGTTTTCTATGGGAAAGTCATATAAGAAAACAGATGGAAGAGGTACACATGTATGATGTGATCATTATAGGGGCAGGTCCTGCAGGTCTTACCGTAGCGATCTACGCTGCAAGAGGGGGGAAGAACGTTCTTGTATTGGGTGATAAGTTCGACTCTCAGCTTGCAATGAGTGGTAGGATCGAGAACTACCCTGGTTTTGAGGGCGAAGGAATGGAACTGCTTATTAAAATGGAAGAACAGGCAAAAAAATGGGGAACTAAAGTGGTCACATCCCGTGTCCTTGATATAGTGTACGAGGATGAGATCTTCAAGATTGAGACAAAAGATGAGCATTTTAACGGCAAGGTGGTTGTGATCGCGACAGGTGCACATCCACGAAAGCTCAATATACCTGGCGAAGAGCAGTTGCTGCATCGGGGTGTCTCATACTGTGCCGTATGTGATGGTGCGCTATTTAGAGAAAGGAGAGTTTTTGTTCTTGGATACGGTAACGGGGCTGCAAAAGCGGCGTACTACCTCTCAAATTTCAGCCAGGTGAAGGTTCTATGCACGAAGAAACGCCTGCGAGCAGAGGCGATATATCTCAGAGAACTTGAGAAACGGGGTGTTGAGGTTTTAACAGGTGTTCACCCCATCGAGATCCTGGGAGATGAGGTTGTCAAGGAGCTTTGCTACAGTATTGAGGGTAACGAGATCAAAGAGCTGGTGGATGGGATATTCATCGAGGCGGGATCGCTGCCAAACAACGATCTTGCATCAAAACTCGGGCTTGAACTTGATGATAAAGGATTCATAAAGGTTGATTCAGATTGCAGGACAAGTATGGATCATGTATTCGCCTGTGGGGATATAACAGGTGGGGTAAGGCAGGTAGCATCAGCAGTTGGAGAAGGGGCAATTGTCGGCGTCAGGATGGGTGCTCGTGATCTTTAATATATCGCAATCCCCTTAACAGCAGGAAGCCTCTTGAGGTCCTGAATCAGCTCTGCTGGTATCCCTGGATCTGTCACGATCGTGAGTCTCGGCTCATCGACAAAGTAAGGATCGTCTGAGACCGCCTGACGAATCGAGAGTCCATGAGATGCGATCACACCTGACACAGACCCGAGAATACCTGCATCTCTCGCGTTGTGAGGTTCAATCACGATAACACCCAGATTGAGAAGTGGTGCAACATCTCTGAGGAATGGGATCGAATGTATATTCTCAAAAATCGCCTTTAAACTTTTATCTTTCATTA
This sequence comes from Candidatus Syntropharchaeum sp., assembly GCA_026134025.1. GTDB lineage: Archaea > Halobacteriota > Syntropharchaeia > Syntropharchaeales > Syntropharchaeaceae > Syntropharchaeum. The sequence goes on along the minus strand of JAOQII010000026.1, from coordinate 10,006 downwards.
TATTTTTAATCGCTGCGTCAACCACCCTTCGATCGACTCCAACAGCCCTTGCAACATCTGTATGTGAGATCTCAATCGACCCGGCCCTGATGTATCCACCATCACTCACGCCGAAACCATTCTCAAGCATCAGCGTGATCACCCGCTTCTGTGCTGGAAACCGATCAAACTTACTCAAGATCTCCCCCCACATAATACTACTACCCCTTTATCTCGCGGATCTTGCCTATCAACGTCCCATCCAGGAGATACGCCTCCGCCATCTCAATCATTAGGATCTGAGAACTCATCGGTCCCAAAAGCTCCTCACCATGTTTTGTGTTGAACGCAATCCCGCCGCAGAGTTCGTTGAACGCGGGCATGATTGTACAATAAGGATCATTCCACGCCTTTAACTTAGGATAGTGATCTTTAAGCGCGTTAAAGTCAGATTTTGCACGAATCCAGACTCTTTTGTGGAGTGTGTATCCGAACGCATCCTTAAACTGGACTACAGGATGATTATGCCCCATCATAAGGTGTTTAGCCTCAAGAACATCTTCAGAGGGCCATGCATGCCCATGAAAATACCCAACTCCATCTATAACTGCCCCAGCAGCGCCGTGAACGGTTATATTCTCAAGATCTAACAGGAGATCTTTTAGCTTACCATCGTGGTTCCCGGGGATGATATCAACCGTTGTGTGCTTTGAGATTCCACTCAAAAGCTCAGGGAGACCGCGCTCCTCCATCCTTGTTGTCATGGGTATGTTATGCTTCAGATCTCCAAGTATAATTGTTTTATCTGGCTTGTATTTGAGTATATAGTCAAGAATCCTATTTAAAAGCTTATCTGTCTGGTCAGGGATGTGTAACCCAAACTGTGAGAGTTCAACCTCGATACCAAGGTGAATGTCAGCTATTACAAGCGTACGCTTCAGGTTCTCAACGATAGCAGCTGGTTCTCCCATGATTGGATTTATTTCAGGCGTCAACATACCTCCTATAGCGATAATATGTGGACAACCGCGGTACCCCCACTCCCACCGACATTGTGTGTAAGCCCTATCCTTGCATCATCGACCTGCCGCTCGCCTGCCTCCCCCCGAAGCTGCCATACAAGCTCTATCGCCTGCCTCACACCTGTTGCACCCAGGGGGTTCCCGCAGCCCTTGAGCCCACCGCTTGGGTTGATCGGCATCTCGCCGTGAAGTGTTGTTCTACCCTCTTCAACCGCCTTTCCACCCTCACCTTTTCTCACGAAGCCCAGATCTTCGATCGCCATTATCTCAGATATTGTATAGCTATCATGAACCTCTGCAAGGTCAAGATCCCGTGGTGTAACCCCTGCAATCTCAAATGCACGCTCTGCAGCATAGACCGTGGCATCCATCGTCGTGATATCGCGTCTGTCATGTAATGCGATCGTATCACTCGCCTGAGCTGATGCACGTACCTTCACAGGTATATCGGTGTATTTTTCCGCGATCTCAAGCGGAGCGAGGACGCAGGCTGCTGCACCATCCGCGATCGATGAGCAGTCAAGAACACGCAATGGCTCTGCAACTTTTCCAGAGTTTAAGACCCCCTCAATCGTGATCTTATTTTTGTACTGTGCGAGCGGATTTTTTGATGCGTTATCATGGTTCTTCACCGCCACCGCTGCCATCTGTTCTCTGGTTGTTCCGTAACGCTTCATGTGTGCCCGTGCCATCATCGCATAGAGTGATGCAAGCGTTGCACCATAGACCCCTTCCCACTCACGGTCGGCAGATGATGAAAGCGCTTCCTCGGCAAGTCCTGAGGAGACATCCGTCATCTTCTCAACGCCCGCAGCGATCACGATATCATGCCAGCCCGATGCAACCGCCATTATCCCGGATCGAAGTGCAAGCGCGCCCGATGCACACCCTGCCTCAACCCTGGTTACCGGTGTGTGAAGGTCCGATGCAACCCCTGCGTGGTCTGCAACCACCGATGCGATATGCTCCTGTTCGATAAACATACCCGCACTCATATTCCCGAGGTATATCGCATCGATCTCCTCTCCCGTGATCCTGGCATCCACGATGGCTCTCAATCCTGCCTCAACAACGAGATCCCTGAAGGAATAATCCCACAGCTCCCCAAACCGTGTGCATCCAACACCAATAATCGCAACGTCACGCATAAAAACCTCACAGGATTATCTTTCCCTTATGCTTGGCATAAAGTCCATAATCCAGATACTTTCGCCTTGTAAGAAACGCTTCAACCTTCGGTGCACAATCCCGCAGATCGTCGATTCTCTCTGTTACACTGAAACTGAACGAATCCGAGCCTGCTCCTGATCCAAATGATGTCATGAGAATTCGATCCCCGGCTTTTGCGATATCGAGCGTTGCAGCAAGCCCCAGAAGTGCTGAGCCAGAGTAGGTATTCCCGATCTTTGTTACGAGAAGCCCGGGTGTAATCTGATCCATCGTGAACCCAAGCTTCTTTGCAACCCTCACCGGAAACTTCCCGTTTGGCTGGTGGAATATCGCGTAATCGAAGTCAGACGGCTTTGCATCAATTTTATCAAGAAGTGTCTGGGTTGCTTCTGTGACATGCTTGAAGTAGGCTGGCTCGCCCGTGAACCGGCCCCCATGTGAAGGATAGTCCGCACCCTCTCGTCTCCAGAAATCAGGTGTATCTGTCGTGAAGGAGCATGTATCCTCTATCTCAACGATAAACTCAGTAGGATCGCTTCCTATGATGAAGGCAGCACCACCAGCAGCAGCACCATACTCAAGTGCATCGCCCGGCGCACCCTGAGAGGTGTCAGCCCCAACAGCAAGCCCATAATCGATCGCACCAGATGCAGACATGCCCATCACAACCTGGATCGCAGCGGTCCCGGCTTTACATGCAAACTCAAAATCTGCGGCTGTGATCGTACTCGTTGCACCGATAGCCGCTGACAAAATCGTTGCGCTTGGCTTCACCGCATAGGGGTGACTCTCAGATCCTACATAGATCGCACCGAGCCTCGAAACATCCACCGATCCACGCTTTATCGCATACCTCGAAGCCTCGACGGCTATTGTCACGGTATCCTCATCCACGTCTGGAACTGACTTCTCGAAGATGTTCAATCCGCTCCTGATCTCCTCTGCCACCTTCCCCCATGTCCTTGCAATCTCCTCTATCTTGATCCTGTATCTCGGGATGTAGGCGCCATAGCTTACGATTCCAGTCCTCATTCAAGATCTAATAATGTGCGTAAGGTTGATAAACTTTTACCATATCTTCAACTTATGAGAAAGCTTCTTGGTTTGGTTGGTTCTGCGAGAAAGAACGGGAATACGGAGGTTCTGATAAAAGAGGCGTTGATGGCTGGAGAAGCGGATGGGGCAGAGGTCGGGATGATCAGGCTCACGGATCTCGATATCAAGCCCTGCACAGGTTGCATGGCGTGTGTCTTCAAGGATTCAGGGTGCTGGATCGAGGATGATATGGAATGGATCTTTGAAAGAATGGTTGAGGCTGATGGGATTGTTCTTGGTGCACCAACCTACGTCCTAAGTCCTGCAGGTGTCATCAAGATGTTCACCGACCGATTCCTCCAGTTCTCAACCAGACTCGATAAGATGCGTGGTAAAGTGGGTGCATCGATCGCTGTTGCAGGGCTTCCTGAATGGGAGGCGTTTGCAGTTCCGATCCTGAATACCTGCCTTCTCTCCTATAATCTTAAGCTTGTAGGGACGCTTGTAGCTCATGCACCAGGACCCGGACAAATATTGCTTGATGAGAAGACGGTTGAACAAGCGAAAGAGATTGGAAAGGCACTTGCTGCAGGATCAAAATCAGCGTATCATGGTTTTGAAGGGTTATGCCCTGCATGCCACACAGATCTTGTGAGGATCACCGAGAAAGGGGTGGTATGTCCTGTATGTGATGCAAAAGCAGAGATCATCATTGAGAATGGATCTGTGAAGGTTAAATATGATGAGGATACAGTTGTAAATCACAGATGGACAGAAGAAAAGTTTGAGGCACACATGGAGAACTGGATACGAAGAACAGAAGGGATGTTCAAGGAGAAATTTGCAGAGATTAAAGCCCTCAGTCAAAAGTATCGGGAGTATGACCGCTGGATAGAGCTTCCTTAAAGAATGAAGATAGAAGCCGTTTTGTTTGACATCTATGGAACACTCCTCTTTGTACTGGAAGAATCGATCAAGATCAGGAGTAAAATCATCTCCGATTTCCTCAAAGCGTGGGATATTGATGCAGATCCTGAGGCGATATCCCTGGCGTCAGCTCACCGGATGATTGAGTTCTCAAAAGGTGAGTTTGAGGATGTCTGTGAATACTTTGGTGCAGTTATATCAGATATTACTGGTCAGGATGAGTTTGATGATACCTTCCTCAATGAGCTTGTCGAGGTTGGGGCGCTTGAATCAGAGGCGAGACTATTCCCGGGCGTCTGTGAGACGCTCGATCAGCTTAAAAAGCGCGGGATTAAGCTCGGCATCGTCTCAAACTCCCCCTGCTTCTATGCGATGCGTGATCTTGAAGCGGTCGGGATACGTGATTACTTTGATGCCTTTGGCGTCTCATCACGCTGGGGAATTATAAAACCGGACCCGGAGATCTTCCTGAAGGCCGCATCTTCCCTTGGTGTTGAGCCGCAAAATATCCTGGTCGTTGGTAACGATCCTGTGGATGATATCAGAGGAGCCAGGCTTGCTGGAATGAGATCTGCGCTTCTTGCGAGGCCTGTTGAAGGCATCTGGTCAACGAGCAGGGTGGTATTTGGCGAATCTGAGGAGGATCTTATCTGTGAACCTGATTACATCATCGAGGATACGGTTGAGATATTGACGATAATTGAGCGTGAGCGAAGCCAAGATATTTAAAAGAGAACGATTATTTAAAAGGTGGAGGAAGAAGTATGCAGATGATGCCACAGATGGGATACGATCGGGCAATTACAGTTTTCAGCCCAGATGGACGCTTATTTCAGGTAGAATATGCAAGAGAAGCCGTGAAAAGGGGGACGACGGCGGTAGGCATAAAAGTAAAAAGTGGGGTTGTCCTGCTTGTCGACAAAAGAGTTACAAGTAGACTGCTTGAAGCAGAATCCATCGAGAAGATATTCCAGATTGATGATCATATAGGTGTTGCAACCTCGGGGCTTGTCGCTGATGCGAGATCTCTCGTTGACCGTGGAAGGGTTGAAGCACAGATCAACCGAGTAGTTTACGATGAGCCCATAGGTGTTGAGGTCCTTGCAAAGAAGATTTGTGATTTTAAGCAGACTTACACGCAGTTTGGGGGTGTGAGACCGTTTGGAACCGCACTTTTAATCGCCGGTGTTGATCGAGATATGGCAAGGCTCTTTGAGACCGATCCAAGCGGTGCATTACTCGAATATAAGGCAACTGCGATCGGTGCAGGAAGATCTGAGGTGATGGAGTACTTTGAAGAGCACTATGCTGAAGATCTTAGCCTGGATGGCGCGATCCACCTCGGGCTTGATATTCTACATTCGATAACAGAAGGTAGATTTGATGTGGATACGATCGAGGTCGGCGTGATCGAGCTTGAGACGAGGAAGTTCAGGAGACTTGACGAAAGCGAACTTGGAGGATATCTGCAGACGATACGAGAACGTCATGCTGGCGAAGGTGAGGAGGGAGAGGAAGCGTAGCGATGGTCAGTCTTGATGATGCGGTTATTGCAAGGTTTAAGCGTCACGGTCTAACGTTTGAGATTCTTGTCGATCCAGACCTCGCCCTATCATACAGGCAGGGAAAAGAACATCCGGTAGACGAGATAGTGGCGGTAGAAGATGTATTTGAGAATGCTGCAACAGGCGATCGTGCTGCTGAGGCAGATCTGAAGAAAGCCTTTGATACGCTCGATTTACCAGTGATCATCGAACGTATAATAAAAGAAGGGGAGCTTCACTTAACCTCTGCTCAGCGCCGGCGGATGCAGGAGGAGAAACGACGACAGGTAATCAATATCATAGCCCGCAATGGGATCAATCCTCAGACGATGACTCCCCATCCACCCCAGCGCATCGAGCGTGCGATGGAGGAGGCTGGGGTACATATCGATCCGTTCAAGCGGAATGAAGATCTCGTAAATGAAGCTATGAAAGCGATAAGGCCAATCATACCGATCAGATTTGAGAGGGTCAGGATCGCTGTGAAGATCCCTGCCGCGTACACATCAAACATTTACGATCTCAAGAACCATGGCGATCTGATGAAGGAGGAGTGGCAAACAGATGGCTCATGGGTCGGTGTATTCGAGATCCCTGCGGGCATCCAGGATGAGTTTTATGGCGTTATTAACCGATTTACCAAGGGAGAAGCCGAGACAAGGCTTTTGAAAGCAAAGGTGGCATAATAGATATGGATAAGTTGGCGAAAATCGTAATTCCCGGCGATCTTATCTCAGAAAAGCCTCTAAAAATTGGTGAAGGGGTCTTTATCGAGGATGGCAAAGTTTATGCCAATGTATACGGTATTCTGGATCAGAAAGACCGTGTACGAGTAATTCCGCTCGCAGGAAAGTACATACCCCGTCGTGATGATACCGTTATAGGTGTTGTAACAGAGATTGACTTTTCAAGCTGGCATGTTGATATCTTATCCCCCTATGAAGCACGCCTGCATATCGGTGAGTATCCAGGGCGGATCGATCAAAGTGAGATGAGTTGCTACATACGTGTGGGTGATCTGATCGTTGCCACTGTACTCGATGTTGGCTGGACGATGAAGGTTGATCTGACGATCAGGGAGAATCAGTTCAAGATACTCCGTGGCGGAAAGCTCGTAGAGATCTCACATACGCGAGTTCCGAGATTGATAGGGCGTGGCGGATCAATGATAAGCATGATAAAACGTGAAAGCGCTTGTTCGATCTTTGTTGGACAGAATGGACGAGTGTGGATTCAGGGTAAACCAGAGAATGTGAGACTCGCAGAACGTGCTGTTGAGATGGTCGTACGAGAGGCCCACACCTCAGGACTTACGAATAGAGTTGTAGAATTTTTGAATGCGAATAAATAGTTGCAGTGGAGGGTTTAACGATGGCTGATGGTGTATATACCTTTTTCAAGGATGGTCTCAGGCTTGATGGAAGAAGAAAAGATGAACTGAGACCTCTTAAGATAGAAGCTGGTGTACTCAAGCGGGCTGATGGCTCATGTTACCTGGAACATGGTGGTAATAAGGTTATGGCGGCGGTCTACGGGCCAAGAGAAGTCCACCCCCGTCATCTGCACAATGTAACCCAGGCGATTGTGCGATACAAGTATAACATGGCCTCCTTCTCGGTGGACGAACGTAAGAGGCCTGGACCTGATCGAAGGAGTATTGAGATCTCAAAGGTGAGCAGGGAAGCGATGGAATCGGTTGTCTTGAAAGAGCGATTTCCCAGAACCGCTATCGACGTCTTCGTCGAGGTTCTCCAGTCAGATGCAGGTACAAGGGCGGCAGGCATCAATGCGGCCTCTGTAGCGATGGCCGATGCGGGAATTCCGATGAAGGGGCTTGTCACATCCTGTGCTTTTGGGAAGATCGATGGTGAGGTCGTACTAGATCTATGTAAGGAGGAAGATAACTATGGAGAGGCTGATGTGCCGGTCGCAATGATACCCCGCACCGGAGATATCACGATGATCCAGATGGATGGTCATCTGACCTTTGATGAGTTCAAAGAGGGCATGAAACTCGCGATAAGAGGGTGTGATCAGATCTACGAACTCCAGCGTGAAGCGTTGATCGAGAAACATCAAAACGATCTTAAAGCTAAGGAGTGAACGAAATGAGTGATAACGATATTCTAACAGAGATTTACCGTGATCAGATGTATAATCTCCTGCAACGGCAGGAACGTGGGGATGGAAGGGCGTTAGATGAGTACAGAGAGATTTCGATCGAGACAGGGGTGCTCGAACGGGCAGAAGGGTCTGCGATAGTCACGATAGGGGACTCGAAGGTTGCAGTAGGAATCAAGATGCAGCCTGGTGAACCTTTTCCTGATACGCCTGATGTTGGAGTTATAATCACAAATGCAGAGCTGATACCACTCGCATCCCCCACATTTGAATCGGGACCGCCTGGAGAGGTGGCGGTCGAGCTTGCAAGGGTTGTTGATCGGGGTGTCAGGGAATCGAAAGCGATCGATCTCAAGAAGCTCTGCCTTGTCGAGGGTGAGAAGGTCTGGCTCATTTTCATCGATATCCATATGCTTGATCATGGTGGAAATCTACTCGATGCTGCATCACTCGGTGCGATCGCGGCACTTCTCACAACAAAGATCCCGAATAAACAATACGACCTTGCAGAGGAGGATGAACCGCTTCCTATAGTTGATATCCCTGTTGCAGTTTCGATGATCGAGCTTGAGGGAAATTTACTCGTTGATCCAGACCATATCGAAGAGGCCGTCGCGTCGACACAGCTCACCATTATATCCAACCGCGATGGGACACTCTCGGGGATGCAGAAGATGGGAAGCGGTCCAATAAGCCTTGAGCTACTTGAAAAGGCGGTCGAGTTGGGTATCAGGAAAGGTCAGGAGATCAGAGAGAAGTACCTCTACCCACTCATGAACGAAATCCCGAGACTTTGATGGAGTCGCGCTTCGTAGAAGTCCAGAAACATTCAGGCGAACGTTTAAGGAGATACCTGAGTGAGCAGAAGCTCTTGAATAGGGATGTTCGGCCGAAGGCTGCAGATGCGACACTCCAGATCCCGATTATAAGAGAACCCGATGCAGCAGAATTGGCGGAGATTAAAAGAATCGCCGGCTGTAAGCTACATGTAGGGGTTGGTGAGTTCGAGAACGTCCAGAGGAGACCAGCAATTGAAGATCTTCTCGGCTTCTCCCCCTCTTTTGAGGTCATAGGAGATATTGCAATTTTAATTCCTCCTCAAGAGGTAACAGTCAGAGAGGCTGCAGATGCGATTTTAGCTGTCAATAAAGCTATAAAGACGGTTGCAATCCCAAAAACCCCTGTATCAGGTGACTTCAGGGTGAGATCGTTCGAGTGTGTGGCAGGTATCCCATTACATGAGGTGTGCATAAAAGAGCATGGAAACAGGTTTAAATTCGATATTGAGAAGGTTTATTTCAGCCCCCGCCTCGCAACAGAACGCCAGCGGGTAGCATCCCAGATCAAACGAGATGAGTTTGTCGTTGATATGTTTGCAGGCGTAGGTCCTTACACGATTCCTGTGGCAAAGCGAGCGTTTAAGGTCTACGCCATCGATATAAATCCTGATGCTGTAAAGTATCTCAAAGAGAACCTATCTTTAAACCACATAGAGAATGTCGAGGTGAGAGAAGGAGACGTGAGGGAGTTTACATCAGATCTCGTGAATATCGCCGACCGAGCGATCATGAATTTACCCCTGCAGGCGTTCGAATTCCTGGATGTTGCCCTCTCGATCGTGAAATCAGGTGGGGTTATTCATTTCTATGATACAAGGCGGGATGATGATCTCTTTGATGGGCTTACAAGGGAGCTTGAAAGTATTGCAGGAGAGATTGAGGTTCTTGAAAGAAGGATTGTACGCTCGTATGCACCGCACCTTTACACGGTTGTCATAGATTTTGTGGTTAAAGAGAGATTTTAAAAATGAGGATAGACGGGCTCTTGATGGTAGAAGATGCGAAGTCGCCTCTTACCATCAGCTATCCTTGGGAAAGGTACTACTGGTCGATGACTTTGGATTGAGGGGAGATGAGCGTATTTTTGATCCTGGATGTGGTAACACTTCAGAATGAACATTTAGCGAAGATCTATATTGCTCTGATAGAAAGATAAATATAATGAAAAGCTAAGTTAAGCTGAAAATGGAAAACAAAAAGGCAATAAAAGCTTTCATTGATGAGGTTTGGTATAAATTAACCTCAGATGGCAGAAGCGACGTACGCGATCATAATAAACCTCTTAGATCGGTTGACCTCAATGTGTTATCTGAAATTTTTTTCGCCTCATATCTGCTCCTCCAATAAACTTTCCATCATCAAAACAAAG
>JAOQII010000025.1 GCA_026134025.1 Candidatus Syntropharchaeum sp. | reverse complement strand
CAGAACCGTGTCAAGTGTGTGGTGGCACGGTTCTGTTTTATACGGATCCTTTCCTGTTCCACTACAATATCTACAATTTCGATAAGCCAGTTTCGAACCTCCTAAAATTTTACCCAACCTCCCCCACCTTATACCGCTTCCGATCCTTCAACTCCTGCTGTTTTCCCGCGTTCCACCCTGAAACATCCTGAAGATACCCTGTAACCCTCGATAGGTGCTCAACATTCGTTGATCCACAGTTCGGGCATTTATCGCGCAAACCCCCTGCCATGTTGTAGCCATCAAGACAGAGCGTCATATCACGGGTGAATGCAAAGTATCCGGTCTGTGTGTTCTTTGCAATCCTAAGCGCAAGATCTTTCAGGCCATGGGGGTCGATCGCACTCTCGCCCATGAAAATGTGAAGAATATTTCCCCCATCAACGATTGGGAAGAAGATGTGCTCGATCTTTATCCGTTCAATCAGCGATACATCAGCAGCAGGTGGCAGATGTGTTCCATTTGTGTAGTAGATCGGTAGATCCCGCGTCTCATCGATATGCTTCAAGGCTTCTTCTAAGTTTCCCTTTACAACCGCCTCAGCGCACGGTCTGTATTTATCATCGAGTATATCTGCAACCGCAAACCGCTGGCAGGTCGTCTCTGCAGGGGTCCGTGCAAGCGAGATCGTCATATTATGCTTCTCTGATAGCTCTCTTGCATAGAGTTCCATCTCGGTCATCATCCTGACAGCAACTTTAAGCGCATCCCTTGATTCATGCATCTGATACCCTGTGTGGTGCTCAACCATCTCATTTATCCCAACAACACCGATGATATAGACAAGATCATCCAAATAGACCGCAACATCTCCTTTTTCACCTGTTATCGGATCGCGGGGACGTTGTGTTGCAAAGGGCATTCGATTGTTCTCGATAATTATATCCATCCATCTCCGCTTGATCTTCAATACCTCAACAGCATGATCCATCAGTTTTTTGAGTTCTGTGATAAGTCGCTCATCGTCGTGATCTGCCCGGTATGCAGCCCTTGGACAGTTCAGGGACACAACCTGCCATCCACCCATCGAGAAGTGTTTTCCACCCCTGAAGTACATCTTGTTATCGAACTCCGCATCGTCCTCTGGGTTGGATGCAAACTGGTATGCACAGCACTGGTAGCAGGATACACCCTCTCCGCTTCCCCTGTACTCGGGGAGCTGATTATCGAAGTATGGCGATCCGTACTTTGCTGCAAGCTCAAAGGCAAGATCATAAAGCTCCTCGTAGGTTGGAAGCTCGGGGTGAGTTCTGTTGTATTCTTTTATCTCATCGCTCTCCTCTAAAAAATCACGCTCAATCGATATCTCTGGCTTCGGGAAGTTGAACGGCTTTCCAAAATAGTCACCATCGAGCATCACCTCCATCAGCGCCTTGAAGCCAAGCCTCACCTCACGCTCAAACTCGCCATATCTCCGATCTGTCACCATCCCTCTGTAAACTGCTGGCTTATCCCTCCAGATTCTTGGCACGCCGGGGCTGAGCTGTACCGACGAGAATACGATCTGTCCACCCCGTGCGACCATCATCTGCGTCATCTCATAGATGAACATCTGCATGAGCTGTTTGATCTCTTTATACTCAAGCCCCTCAAGATACGGTGCAAGAAATGTTAAAAAATTGTAGAAGCCCTGACCACCTGCAAAGTTTGTCTGTGCACTCCCGAGCGCCTTAACAGCATGAAGTACAGCAACCTCTGCTTTTTGAGCAGGACCTGCAACCGAAGCCCGTGTGCCGTTGCCATCAGGCATCAGCCCATAGTAGAAGAAGTATCTCAGATCCCAGTCCTGGCAGAACGCCCGTGTGCCAAAGTACTCAAGGTCATGGATATGAATATCACCTTTCAGATGAAGATCTGCGATCTGGGGTGGAAGAAGGAGGAGATATTGTTCCTTCGAGATCTTGTCTGCTTTCTTCTTGTGTGAAGTCTCGGCGTTGCCCTGCAGGTTGGCATTCTCCTTTGCCTCAAAGCCAGTCCCGACATCGATTAAGTGTGCATCAAAGACAGGGGTTCCTACACGGGTTGAGATGTTTCGCCATTCCGGGTGATCCTCTTCAAGGAGCGTGACATTTGTGATCTCCCGTATCAGTGCACCTGCCAGCGTCTTCAGGTTCATCCGTCTGATCCGAGTCTCGACCCTCGAAGCGATATCTTTTGCAAGTTCTTCCGTGATAGGGGGGATGTTATAAAATTCACGGCTGAGCTTGGTTTCTTTCAGAAGCTGTCTCACAATTGCACGTCTGTCCCATGGAAGAATATGTCCGTCCGATGTCCTCACCCGGGGCATTGAGGGGGTCTTTGCCCCATCCAGTGTAGTTTGCAGGTATTTCACAGAATCCCTCCGTTCAGATGCTTCTTTATGAGATCTATATCAACCCCATCCTCTTTGACGAGTTCTGATGAGGTCAGGAATATGTCATCCCCGATCTGAAGCACGGGTGCAGAGAGTGTAAATATCCCGTTCATCCTCAACTCTGTCATCGCATCTGCTGTCATCATATCGATATTCTCATACGCGATTTCCTCACCTTTAAGCGCATCTTTCAAACGCTCACAGTTAGGGCACGTAGCTGTTGAATATACCCTCACGCTTTCCACAATACAACCTCCTTCTCGTTGTATACTGCGTCGTATGCGTCGCATATACACAACTATAGCTGTAAAAAAGCACTATAAAACAATTTTTCAGATCACATCTGATAACGAACCTTTTCTTTTATTATCATGTTTGTATTCAAATTTAGTAAAAAAATAATACAGTATCCTGATATATCCCACACCGTAGTTTCATATATGCTCAAAACAAAGTTTCGATATGCGAATAATAGGTATCGAAAAGGTTAAATCTAAAGATGGCAGAAAAATCGTTCGTATCGAGTTCTTTGGATGTAATCTCAGGTGTCCGTACTGCTTCCACATAACCGAGAAGCAGAAGCAGGAAAAGCTGAGCGTGGAGGAGATTCTTTCCTCAATCAGAGCGTTCTTTGGCGAAGAAGTGGGACGGATAACGCTTGGCGGAGCAGAACCAACGATCCAGAAAGATCTGATCGAGCTTGTAAGATCACTTAAAGAAGAAGGGCACACAATCACGCTAAAAACCGATGGATTCAGGCCAGATGTGCTTGAAGAGATTCTCGATTATGTGGATCGATTTGTGATCGAGATAAAGGCACCGCTTGATGATATCGATGCAAATGCAGCGTTAACTGGCTTATCCCGTGAGCGAGCATCGGTTTATGTTGAGAAGCTAAAGGAGACACTTGATCTTCTGAGAAAGGAACAGAAGAAGTTCAGGGCATGGATCAGGGTTATACCTGAGTATGTGAACATTGATACAATTCGCGCGATAGGAGAGGATATCAGGGGTGCAGATGATGCGATGCTGTACCAGTTTTTGAGTGATCCCACCTATGATTTACCGTTTGAAGGATACACAACACCTGTACCATCGAGAGAGGAGATAGATCGGCTTGCAGAGATCCTGCTTGAGTACGTGCCCCGAATTGAGATAAAAAGTGCTCAAGAATAGTAGGTTAGATAACCCTCGATATACCTTCTAACCTCCTCTTTGCCATAATAGACACCGAAATGCCCTTCACACAGTATATCTGCCTCAAGTTCAAGCAGCCGATGCATGGAAGATCGCCACAGCGAGAGATCAGATCCCAGCTCCGGAAAGAAGGGACCATGGATATCCTGTCCGAAGAGAACCTTCTCACCTTCAACCTCGATCAGAATAGATATGCTCCCTGGTGTGTGTCCTGGTGTGTGAATGCAGAGAAGATCGAGATCCCCACACCTGAAAGTCTCTGATCTGCCTTCAATGACCCTATCCACCTTAACAGGGTCGTATCTAACCCCATAGAGATCTGAACCTGTCACAGAACCCCCGTTCTCGATTGGATCAAGATCCATACGGTGTGCGATGACCACGCACCCGGTCCTGTCCCTGACCTCTTTAGCCCCGCCGATATGGTCGATGTGTGCATGTGTCAGTATCAGCGTGCTGATCGATACAGGATTAAAGCCGAGCGATCCTATAAGATCCATCATCCTTCCGGTATTTCTCCCGACTCCTGCATCGATCAGAAGAAGTTCGGAGTTGCAATCAACGAGATAGATGCAGCAATCACCTCCACCTGTGATATCATCTCCTCCAACCGCGTATACCCTTTCGCAAACCTGATATCTGCTCTCTGAAGTCATATATTCATCATCTTGCCGCCAATATCCTAATATAGTTTTACGATAAAGAGATCTATCACACATCAATGCCGGGATGGTCGAGCGGTAAGGCGCAGGCCTGGAGAGCGTTTTCGTTCTGATGAAGATACAACCCAGTCAGCCTGTGGGGATTATCCCCTCAAGGGTTCAAATCCCTTTCCCGGCGTATTCTTTACTTTCATAAACTCGCGAAGCACGGTCGTTGCATATCCCCCTTTTGGTAGCGTGAATGAGAACCTCACATCGCGATCTCCCAGTACCTTGAAGGATGGATCTACAAGGAGTTTTATCTCCCTCCTCAAACCTTTTGAGGCAAACTCAGAAGCATTCACCATCCTGAAAGCCTCGAGATCGATATCAAGCTTCTCAAGGATTCGATGCTCGATCTCACCTTCCACCCCCTCAGCGACTGTCGTATCAAACCCAATTAAAGGCGCTGTAATGAAAGCCCTTCCACGCTTTATCAGGTTGTTTATCCCGTCAACCTCTCCCTTTCGCACGATCTGCCATTTTTTTGCATTAGGAAAGCCATGCTCATCTGCAAAACAGACTATATCCCCCTCCTGGCTTTCGTTAAACCCAAGCCCCTCCTCAAGCCTTGCAGAGACGATTAAGTTAAAGACGTACGACTGGTAGGCATGAATAAAGATCAGGTATAGCTGTTTAGGAAGTGCGAGAAAAGCGCCTGGATAATCACCGGGATTGTTTACAAGTGCGTGAAGCATCGTTCGTTCGATATGAAGCCCCTGGGGCATCAGCTCAAGCCCTCGCTTAAAATCTTCTGTCTCACGGATATATTCTCTTGCTGCTTCTACCACTCTATCTTCACTTCCAAACGTGGCTGTTAGAAAAAGCATCACCGCCTTTTTGAACTCGCCCCTCAGGATAAGTTCACCTGCAAGCTGATTTATCGGACGCTGGATACCGAATCGCTGATACCCGAAGTAGTTGATAACACCCCCCACCTCTCTTATCGCATCCTGCACCCTCAAAAGTCTGCTCTCAAGCTCATCACCGCCTGGATCAACACCTCTTACAGTGATCTCAAATCGATTCCCGTGAAGATTCCCGAGTGCGACCTTCTTTCGCGATCTTCCGATCACATCGAGTTTGACCCCTTCCAACCTGAGACGTTCGATCTCCCCCTCCTCGACCTTCCAGATACTGATTCGCTGCCGCGTGAGTGCTCGTTTATCTTTTGTTCCAGCCCAGTTGATCCTGTTTTTGCTGATTCTCAGTATCCTGGAGATCGCCCGTACAAGGTTGTGCATCTCCCAATCTCGCTTCTCCAGGTTGAGAATAAGATAGCCTCCATCAGGGCTCAAATCCTGGGTTGATAACTCCTCTACGATGAAATCCTCGGGTTTTTCCTTTAAAATTCCACCCATACCATCTTCTGCTGTCAGGTAAAATCTCATGCCAAGCATCCAATCGAGCGTGTCGGGTTCTACAGCGGTTACCATTAAAATTAATATGCGTCGTGCAGAGATTAAAAGGATGAGGTTTCTCGTGGATCGTATGCTTGGGCGCATGAGATCATGGCTCAGGCTCTTTGGATATGATACGCGCTATGCAACGGAGATGGATGATGGTCCGCTTCTGATGCAGGCCCAGGATGAAGATAGAATCCTCTTAAGTCGCGATAAAGAACTCATTGAGCGCTGTGAAAAGCGAGGGGTGAAGGCGATGCGGATAACCTCGATGGACACTCCTGGGCAGCTGACAGAGGTGATGATCTCTCTTGGGGTCGATCCCTCGATAAAGTTTCTTCGCTGCACGTTATGCAATGAGCCGATCAAAAGATTGAATAAGGATGATCTCAAGAAGTTAAAGTTAAAAGGAGAAGGGTATGATTATATACCTGATTCTCCCCCTGATGACCGTGAGTTCTGGCGATGCACAGGTTGTGGTCAGGTTTTCTGGGAAGGGGGGCACTGGAGTAATATAGAGAAGATGATAAAACTTTTGAGGCGACGTTATATGGAAGCAGAACGCTTGGAGAAGAAGCTTGAACACTGGATTGAGCACAGTGAAGGGCATGAGGAGAGTTACAGGAAAGCTGTTCTGGAAGCAGAGGAGCTGGGACTCCTGGATCTTAGAAAGGACCTTGAACATGCGGTTGATGCGATGGAGGAGACGACTGGGTGGCTTAGGAGCGCACTCAAACGATTGAAGATGGGGAAGTAAGGGGTTAGATTAATAAATACGTTGGGTCAATAGCATGGTAAGAGATTTAAATAATCACGAGCTTGGAGGAATTTGTTATGGCTGAAAAACCACATATGAATTTGGCTGTGATCGGGCATATTGATCATGGTAAGTCAACACTTGTGGGGAGGTTGCTCTTCGAGACGAAGACGATCGACCCGCACATTATTGAGCAGTACAGAAAAGAGGCAGAAGCGAAGGGGAAAGCGACATTCGAGTTTGCATGGGTAATGGACTCACTGAAAGAGGAGCGAGAGCGTGGTATCACAATCGATATCGCTCATCAGAGATTTGACACTGATAAGTACTACTACACGATCGTAGACTGCCCGGGGCACCGTGACTTTGTCAAGAACATGATCACCGGGGCATCGCAGGCAGATGCTGCGGTTCTCGTCGTCGATGCAAAGGATGGCGTGATGGCACAGACGAAGGAGCACGTCTTTTTATCAAGAACACTCGGGATAAACCAGATCGTTGTAGCGTTGAACAAGATGGACTCGGTGGACTACAGCGAAGAGCGCTACAACGAGGTCAAGAAAGATCTTGAAGATCTCCTGAAGATCGTTGGATACAAGGGGGATATGGTAACCTTCCTCCCGGTCTCTGCACTAAAAGGGGATAACGTAACAGGTCCGAGCGAGAACCTGAAGTGGTACAAGGGCCCAAGTATCCTGGAAGCACTTGATAACTTCAAAGAGCCTGAGAAACCGACAAACCTCCCACTCAGAATCCCTGTGCAGGATGTCTACACGATCTCAGGTGTCGGAACAGTTCCGGTCGGCAGGGTTGAGACAGGTGTGATGAAGAAAGGCGATAAGGTTATCTTCAGCCCGACGATGAAGTCTGGTGAGGTCAAATCTATCGAGATGCATCATGAGGAAGTCCCTGAAGCAATTCCAGGAGATAATATCGGATGGAACGTGCGAGGCATCGGCAAGGGAGATCTCAGAAGAGGCGACGTCTGTGGACACACCGATAACCCACCATCAGTAGCCGCTGAGTTCACGGCACAGATCGTTGTATTGCAGCATCCAAGTGCTATCACGGTCGGATACACCCCGGTATTCCATTGTCACACGGCACAGGTCGCATGCACCTTCATGGAGCTACAGAAGAAGCTCGATCCGAAGACAGGTCAGGTTTCAGAGGAGAATCCATCATTCCTGAAGACTGGAGAAGCCGCGATCGTTAAGATCAAACCAACCCGACCGCTCGTGATCGAGAAAGCAACAGAGATCCCGCAGCTTGGAAGGTTTGCCATACGAGATATGGGGCAGACGATAGCAGCAGGGATGGTTATAGATCTCGTCAAGAAGGACTGAGGATATTTCATGGGACAGGTAGCACGGATACGACTTGCAGGAAGGAGCCCTCCACAGCTTGATGAGATATGCGCCCAGATCAAGAATATTGCAGATATGACGGGCGTTATATGTAAGGGCCCCATTCCTTTACCTACGAAGAAACTCGTGGTTCCATGCAGGAAGAGTCCTGATGGCGAGGGTACAGAGACGTGGGATCACTGGGAGATGCGAATTCACAAGCGATTGATAGATCTCGATGCAGATGAGCGGGCGTTACGGCAATTGATGAGAATTAAGGTTCCAAAGGATGTGAACATCGAGATTGTTCTGAGGAGTTGATTAAAACCTCGCCTGGAGGCGGTTGCATCAGAGCGTACATCCCTTTTAAAGCGAATGGTGCAAAATCCCGTCTCTCAAAGATCTTAAATCGCAAAGAGAGGCAGATGCTTGCGTCTTTGATGCTCGAAGACGTCTTAATATCCTTAAGATCATCAAGGCTCGATGCGATTACACTTCTGTCAACAGCATCAGATGGTATCACCGAGATCGTCAAATCCCATGGCATCAAGTGCAGAATAGACGATAGAGATCTTAATACTGCGATAAACTCGATATTAAAGGAAGATACTGACCCCGTTATGATCGTGATGTCAGACCTGCCACTTCTCAAAAGTTCTGAGATAGACAGGATACTTGAATTTGAGGAAGATATCGTAATCGCACCTGGACTGGGTGGAGGTACAAATATTCTCCTTGTGCGATCTCCAAAAAGCTTCCACGTCGATTATCACGGAAATAGCCTCCAGGATCACCTCAACATCGCAAAAGAATCCGGTCTCAGTGTGCGTATTTACCACTCGTTTCTTGCAGCGGTTGATATCGATGAAGCGACAGACCTCGTTGAACTTCTGATACACAGTGATGGTAGAGCCTCTTCATATATCAGGAACCTTGGCTTTTACCTCGTTGAGAACGATGGCAGGGTCACTGTGAAACGTGAGGTAGAGAATGCTTGAGGTGATCGTTGAGCGGTTTGCGAGGGAGGGATACCAGCTTCACCCCGATGCTGCACGAATATTATGCGAAGAACAAATTGAAGATGGACAGATCACGAATATCTTAAACTCGATCGATGATTCAACACTTGTTATCACACCGAAAGATATATCCTCTTTCTGCGAGAGGTTTGAACAAAGAGGGACCGGTCTCTTCAATCCCCTGATGGATACATCAAATCTCAGGATCGTCACGGAAGGGGGAGAGGGATTTGTAAGACGATTCTGTGACAGGTACGAGAAGCTCTCGCGCATCCTTCAGGGCAGGTTGAACGTGAGGAGCATCAAAGGACTTGAACGGATTAAAAAACAGAATGTTGGCAAGATTGGTATTGTTGGGATGGTATCTGAGATCAACAAAACCCAGAATGGTCATACAATACTCGATCTTGAAGATATGACAGGTAGATTCCCTGTACTTCTCCTGAAAGATAAATTAAACGAGAATATAATCCTTGATGAAGTAATTGGGGTGCAGGGATCTCTGACAAAAGAGGGTGAGCTTCTCGTTGCTGAGAAGATTCTCTTCCCCGATGTTCCAAGTAATTTCAGACCAAATCACGCACAGGAAGAGAGCTTCGCCGTTCTAATCTCTGATATTCACCTTGGAAACCTGACATTTATAGATAAAGCATGGGAAAAGTTCATATCATGGATGCGGGGTGAACTTGGCGGTCCGCGAGAGGTTAAAGCTTCCAGGAAGGTCAGATATCTTGTGATCGCAGGGGACGTGGTCGATGGGATCGGTGTCTATCCAAACCAGGAAGAGGAACTTGTAGTCACAGATCTCATGGAACAGTACAGGATGGTTGCAGAATCGCTCGCAAGGATCCCTGAGCACATTAAGATTATAATCGCACCAGGAAACCACGATGCAGTACGCCAGGCGGATCCACAGCCCCAGCTTCCAGAAAGAATTCAAAGACTATTCAAAGATCATAAGAATACGGCATTTGTGAGCAATCCTGCAATTGTTGAGCTTGACGGAGTATCGGTTATGATCTACCATGGACAGTCCTTTGATGACCTGATAATGGCGATTCCAGGTCTCTCTTATGACCATCCCGATGAGGTCATGATTGAGATGCTAAAACGTCGTCATCTTTCACCGATCTATGGGGGAAAAGTCCCGATCGTCCCAGCTGTCATCGATTCAGGTGTGATCGAGAGGGTTCCAGACATCCTCCACTGTGGACATACGCACACAGTTGGAGTCGGTAGATATCGGGGCGTCACCGTGATAAATGCGGGGACATGGCAGGGTCAGACCGAATATCAGAAGAAGCTCAATATAACGCCTGTGCCTGGATGTGCAGCACTCGTAAATCTCAAAAGCCTGGACGTGAATATGTTGAAGTTTCGTTGAGTAACGATAGAGAAACCTTTATTTAAATCATGACAGGAAGGATACATAGCAGGTGTTGTAAGAATGGCAGATGCAGATAGTGTAACTGATATGCACGATAAAACAGAAAAACTCAGGATGGTCTTACCCGGAGATCTTATCGGCATATCTGAGGAATACACCGCCGGGGAATGGGCTTTTGATGAGAACGGAAATATCTATTCAACCGTGGTTGGTACGGTCGTTGAGAACCAGAAAAAGCGCGTTATCGGTGTAAAACCGCTTGGAAATACGCCACCGGTTGTTAAGAAAGGAGACGTCGTATATGGCATGGTTTCCGGGATCAGAAGTTCTGTTGTGCTCCTTGATCTCGCATTCATAAAAGGACATGAGGATCGGGAGATTGCAGGTGACATCCAGGCGGCGATTCACGTCTCAAACGTCAAGAAGTCGTACGTCTCAGAACTGAAGCATGAGTTTGGATACAACGATATCGTCAAGGGCAGAATAATTGATCCTGTGACGTTGCGAGTTGATACAAGCGATCCGAAGCATGGAGTGATCAAGGCTTTCTGTTCAAGGTGTAAGATAGCAATGCGACGCAAGAACAAGGTACTTGAGTGTCCAAACTGCGAACGGTCTGAGACCCGCAAGATCTCGACGGAGTATGGGATGGGTCTGGTATGAAGGATGTAGAGCTTAAAGTTTTGCGAGAGGGGACAAACGAACTTGAACTTGAGTTTGTGGGAGAAGGGCATACCTTCATGAACCTGTTGAAATCCTCACTCCTTGAAGATCCAGACGTCCTCGTTGCGACGTATGATATCAAGTTCATGAACATCAGTAACCCAATAATGTACCTCAAGACAAGAGAGGGAGATCGTAATCCTTATCAAGTCCTTGGCGATGCGGTAGACCGGATCATAACGAAGTTCGATGAACTCTCAGCGAAGCTGGTCGGGGTTATTATCTGACTCACAGCTAAACTGGAAGATACAATTTTCGCCTCCTTCACAGATTTTTTTCGGTATTTTAACCCTGACGTTTGGGTTTATCGCGTGAATAAGTCCACGCAGGTAGTATATACACAGCGACTCCCGGTAGAGCTTGAGTGTATCCTCAAAAGGACAGGCATCGAGCGTCAATGTGATACGATCTTCGCTCTCATCATTGGAGTTTGAGTGGATTCCAAAGATAATGCAGAGCGTCTCCACGAGAGAGATTGCCGCAGGGAGATCGTCACTATCGATATGGAGGCTCTTTGCGATCTTTGAGCCGTCTCGCCCTCCAGCCTCCTCGTAGGCAGCAGATAGCACCTCAAGCCCTTTTCCTCCGAAGGTTTCAACGATCTTTGCGATGATGAGTGGAGTTATCTCATCCTGTCTACCCTTCCTCCACTTCATACGGTTTGTAAGTCCGATCGACTTCCATTCCTGTGCAAATCGCTTAGATCGCTCCATTCACGTCTCTCCCATGCGTTACCGATCTTAAAAGCTATGCCCGCAGCGCAGAGTAAAGTATCACGATGATCCCAGCCACCTGTGTATACTGTGAGATCGTGATTGCTCCGATCAACTCTATTCTCTCTGATGCGATGAGATACGCAAGCGATGGGATGTTGCCTGCGATTATCAGGATGAAAAGCCCAAGTGCAAGGATCAGGAGGTTCTTATCCTGCGTCTGTTTATACGCATCGTAGATGAAAATTATGAGTGCTCCACCTATCAGGAATATCACTGCTGTAAGAAGTCCATTCATCTGCTCCAACATATCAAGCATTTATACCCCTCAGATCAACTTTATCTTCAAGTGCCAGGTTTGTTGTCACCTCTTTGTGCCTGCGGGTTGTGAGTATGCTTCGAACCTCGAGAACGCCATCGATCTCTGAGATCGGATTTATAAGCTCGTTCTTGAGTGTGTGGATGTCTGTGGTTCTCACCTTAAGGAAGAGATCGTACGGCTCAAGTGTCTCGTAGATCTCAAGAATATCTGATCGCTCTTCAAGTTCATCCAGCACGTCTACCGCCTCCCGCTCCTCGATCACAACTCCGATGAACGCTGTGATGTTTCCTGTAAGTTCTGAGTTTGTTACTATCGTGAACTGCTCGATTATACCCCGCTCCTCAAGCTGTTTCATCCGTTTGTGGATCGTTGAGACCGAGCAGTTAAGTTCCTTTGCAAGCTCACTCATACTCACTCTTGCGTTTGCCGCGAGCCTCTTAAGAATTACGCCTGACATCTCATCGATCAACATTGACGCGCACACTCCCCTCTATCGAACTTTTTTTCTAAAATCACCCTCAAAGAAGTATTTATTATCATAAGTATAAAAATCTTTTTAAGATGCGTGAAATCATCAGAATTTTTTCACCTCCACACAACCTTCCCCTCCTCATCTCTCCTGAAAAACTTCAAACCCTCATACGCCCTTCTCTCTTTCTCACCCTTGATAATAGCGATCGTATCAAGCCACTGATTCTTCCATGGGGTCTCGATAACCGGGGTATGCTTAACATCTCTCCTCAAAAGATCGATCACATCGAACCTGCATGAATTAACACACGCACCGCAGTATGTGCATAACGACTCCTCAACCGCGATCTTCTCAGTCTCAGGTATGTACCATGCCCTTGATGGACAGATGTTGATGCATGCATGGCAGCCTACAGGATCGCAGTCAGGAAGTCTCCGATCAACGATCTTGATATCTCCATCAAACGGTTTCTCGATCTCGATGGCATCATACGGGCATCTGAAGACGCACCAGCCACAACGGTCGCAGCGATCATCATCGATCACGATCCCACCCTCGATCTGGGGTGGTTCAACCTCAACCTTTACATTACGCTCATGACATACAACCTCGATCGCGCCCTCGGGACAGATATCAACGCAAAGCCCGCAGTAATCACACTTTTCAGGATCTATCATCACCGCTTCAAACTCATCTGGATTTTCAGGGGTGATCGCTTCAGACTCACGCTCCATCAGCACAAAAGCGTCACAGATCTTTGAACAGATACCACAACGGTTGCACTTATCTGCGTCTATCCTGATCTCACCCCTGGCGGTCTCATCAAAGATTAGAAGGTCATCTTTCTTGGGTATTGAAAGTTCAAGTGTGATCGCATCCTTTGGACACGCTTTTTCACAGATCAGGCAGGGGATACACCTCTCATTCACCCTGATATGTGAGTCGAGATGCGGATACTCTCCAAGATCACGGATGTCTCTTCCATCAATCTCCAGCTTAAAAGCTTTCTCAGGGCAGAATGAAGCGCACATGCCGCAGAATGCACACTTATCAAGATCAAGCATCACAGGAGGTGCGTCAAGCCCTGTTGCGATCTCGGGAATTGGCCCAAGCTCAAGTGCAGAAGTGGGACAGATCTTTACACAGATACCGCAACCAGTGCACTGCTTATAGTCATATTTAAGATTACGGTTCACTCCTTCGGCACGTTCCTCATAACTGAATGAGGTGCCATCAAAATCCATCGACTTTATAATCTCCATCGTTCTACCTGAATCAGCTAAAGTGAACTCCACATCGTATCAACATCCTTGAGGCTTTTCTCATCCATCGAGACCTCATCAAAGATCTCATCTCTCACGTAAATAGCAGTTCCAGTTCGAAGCGCGATCGCGATACAGTCACTTGGGCGTGCATCAAGATCCTTGCTACCATCCCGGTCTGCTACCGTGAGCTTGGCATAGTAAACCCCATCATAAAAGTCGTCAATGTAAACCCTTTCGATCGTGCAGCCGAGACTATCAATTATTGATACGATCAGATCGTGTGTCATAGGTCGTGGGGCTGTCTGACCCTTCAGGGCTGAGCTTATCGCGATCGCTTCAGGAAGTCCGATGTAGATCGGCATCACCCGCCCATTTCGCTGGAGCAGTACGAGTGGTGCCCCACCCTGAGGTGTTTTTCCGAGATAGACCCCTTTCACATCGACCAGAAGACTCTCCATACGCTAAACTTCACCACCAAGATATATTAACGTGTGCCTCACCCCCCGCTCTCAAGCGCCTTTCTGTATATTGTGAGCGGATGACCCGGAAAAGGACAGGAGCCTGTACAGTTTCCATACGTCCTGATCGTTGAACAGGAGGGTGGCGTATATCCTTTTGATGCGATATGTTCAACCTGGTAACGTGTCTTTGATTCGTCAAAATCCGGTGAACTTCTGTAGACCTTTATCACATCCTCGACCGATAACCCGATATTCAGAAGGAAGGATGTGAGCGTGAATCTGGCAGAGTGCGAGATATTGATCCCCGCCGCGATATCCTGGATCATCGACCTGACGCACGGCGGAAACTTCTCGGGATCGACAACCGCGATCTCATGTTCAAACCTGGCCGTACGCTTTGAAAGTTCCTCACGGATCTCAGGCAGGTATAATTCAACCCCGGTCTCAAGCATTTTTGGAACCGGTGCTGGAAGATTCTCTTCGATCCTGAGTCTTATAAACTCCTGCAGGAGCCTCAGACATTCTTTAAGGCTCAGAACGACCCGCCCATTCCTGAGTCGCCGATTGACGAGTTTCCACTCGATATCCCGCAGGATCGACGAGACATGGATATAATCTAAAAAATGGATCTCAAACTTATCTGCTTCTATAAATGCAAGTTCAAGGCCAAGATCTCTGCCAAAGAAGAGTATAAATGGAATATATTCCCTCTTGAGCGATTCCACCTTTCTCCTGAGGCGTGTGTGTGCGATTTTAGCCTCAACAACCGCAAATCTCCTTATGAGATATGGATCCCCAACCTGTGACAGAATCATCCTCGAAAAAGGGTATGAAAGAAGTTCTGTCACAAGATAACTCTCTTTTGCGTGATCTAAGATCGAGATCTCTCCCTCCTTTTCAAATGCCTCTCCACCGAGCGCATCGAGAACCCGATCCCTTCCTCTGTTCCGTGCCTGGGCAAACTCTTTCTTGTACACGAGTTCATAAGGCGTTATCCCAAGTTCTTTCACATAATTTGATGCCTCATGGAGGAAGGGGTAGCTTGCGATATTTACGAGTTCCAACCTCTCATGCCTCTCAATCAGCCTCGATTCTTGGAGCTAAGAGATACCTCACGCTTGCATCACCAACTGCGAAGCTTATATCGATCGGGAAGTCCTTGCCTATCTTGAGTTTCACCTCATCTGCCGCAGATGTAACTTTGCTGATCTCTTTGAGGTATTCTATACTGAACATCGATCTTACAGCATCCTCCCCAACCACCGAGATCGAGAAGAGATCATCCTTATCAAGTTCGAGTGTGACCCGATCTACATCCCCTTCGGTTTCCATTATGAATATTTCTTTTGGTTTTGTCTCAATTCCAACAACGAGATAATCCCCTATCGGCTCTGACGCCTTTATTCCCTGCCTGAAATCACTTCCCCTGAGTATGACCTCTCCAGGGAGCTCAATCTCGGGTATCTTGGGCTCACGCTTGATCGTTGATGGCTCAAGGAGTGAGATGCTGTATTTTAAACTCCCCATTTTTATCTTCAGCCTGCTCGAATCCTGAAGATCCATCTCACATATCGAATCCGGGTTCCCCATCTTGAGAAGATCGATGAATTTGGAGAGATCAAGACCGATCGTAACTTCCTTATCCACTGAGTAAGCATCAAATGCTGAATCAGGAAGCTCGAGGCTTACCATTGCAACATTTGCGGCGTCAACTGCCCTCACCGAGACGCCTGTGGGTGTAAGGTTGAACCGTGCCTCATCGACGACAGCGAGGAGCGCATCGATCGAACTTCTCAATGCCGATGTCCTGATACTACCTTTAAACATATTCGTCATCCCTCGTTATACTTTCAACTATATTGACACTTAGGTTATATAAAACATCGCCGAGGCAACAAGCGCGGCAAAGGCTGTTGAGAAGAGGTTTACACCATCGTTCTCGAGCATGCCTTTCCGTTCGAGCGTTGCACCAAGCAGGCTATCAAAGTTTACACCAAGAAAGCCTCCAAAAAGTGCTGAGATCAGACAGAAACCATCAGCCATCCCCATGATGTATGCAGCAAGCACAATGGTCAGCGCCCCGAAGATCGCAGAAAGCTCACCCAACGCGGTTATACCACCATCTGTACCTGGGGGAACGTGCTCGAATGTTGTTATCAGGACCGGTTGATCATGAGATGTTTGTCCGATCTCTGATGCAAGCGTATCCCCTGTTGCGCTCGCAAACGATCCCAAAAATGCCACGATAAAGATCGGATCCTGATATTTTCCATAGGCGATCGCCATCAAAAGTCCCACAAGTCCGTTTGCAAAGACATTACGGTAGTTTCGAACCCCTTTCTTCTCCTGGGCGATCCCTGCCCCAACCTTTGCAGTATATTTGTAGCGGGTGAAGAGACTGCCGAGCATCGAGAAGATGAAGATTATCAAGAACCATCGTATATCACCAAAAATTATGATGAGCATACCCAGAATCGTTCCGCCAACGACACCCGTAATCTCAATCGACCGCTCACGGTATGAGACAAGCCCGAGAAAGAGTGAGAAGATGAACGCAAAGAGGATATGTAATATATCAACCTTGATCCCGAAGAAGATAAAACTCCACATAAGCATACATGATCCTACAAGCGTGAATACAACATCCTCGCTTATGAGATAGATGAGCAAACCTGTAACCGTCCCGATTATTACAAGAAATAGTATGAATGCATAATCAGGAACAGCTCCCAAAGATTCGATGATGCTCACCCCAGCAAGGAATGAGAGAATAATCCCAATCGTGAGAAAGCCCAAAACCCGTTCAATAAGCCCCCTCTCGTTGAGGCGGTTGAATGCGTAGATACCAGCGAGGATGGTGATTGATGATCCCACAAGATATATTGGGAGGCCGAGAAAGGCTGCAAAGAAGAGGAGTGTCAGGGTTGCGAACGCAAAACGCATATCCTCATAGTAGCCCGCCCACCTATGAGTCGCGATCCATAGAATTGCGAGCAGGTTTATGAATATAAGGATGGAAAGGACGTGGATCATTGCATGAACACCTCTCCACAGAGTGGATCCTCTCCCAGATAATCACCTGATGCAAGATATGCCCTTACCCTGCAGCCGCCACATAAATCCCTGTGAGCACAGCGAGCACATCTACCTTTAACATTCCTGCTTCTCAATGATTCGATTACGCCAGAGTTCATAATATCTTTGAGCGTCTGATCTCGCACGTTGCCGATCTTTACAGGAAGGAGGGGGCATGGCACAACGTCACCATCTGGCTTGATCGAGAGGAGTTCAATTCCTGCCCTGCAGCCCGGGGCTTCGTTATAATAGAAATCAGGGACTTGATCACCTCTTTCAGCTGCACGTTTTAATACAACCCAGTACTGACACCCCTGGGTCGTACAGATCTCAAGATCAGGTCTTTTAACCTGTTCATCATGGAGATCCTGAAGATTTTTTGCATAACTGAAGAGATCGAGTGCACTCCCAGCCCGATCGATTTTTCCCCTTCCCATCTCGACAAAATGAAAGACTCTGCACTGTCTTGCACCCAGGTTCTCACAGAGATCGAGGATCGCTGGAAGTTCCCCTACATTCTCACGCATGAGACACGGATCGATGACAAGGCTAAGTCCCGCATCGCGAGAGGCTTTTGCACCATTGAGAGATCTCTTAAATGTCCCTTTTCCCCGTATCGAGTCATGAACTGCTTCCATGCCGTCTATCGAGATAATAACCTCTTTCAATCCTGCATCTCTCAACTTTACTGCAACTGTCGGCGTTATGAGCGTTCCATTCGTCCCCATCATCATCTTGAGTCCAAGATCACTCCCGTACTGGATTATCTCAAAAATATCCTCTCGCATGAGTGGTTCACCCCCCCCAAGCGTTATTCCCGCACTCTTACCAAAAAAGGATCTTATCGATTGGAGGAGTTCTTTTGCCTCATCAGGTTCGAGTTCTTCATCCCGGGTGTGAGATGGGTAGTAGCAATGTTCACACCGCAGATTGCACGCAGCCGTGACGTTCCAGTTGATGTTCATTCTACAGGTTCAAGCCAGTCCATATATGCCTCTTCTTCGGCATTCACAACCCTGAAGAACTTCTTCTGGATTGCCTCAGTCACAGGACCCCGTTTTCCATCTCCGATCACAACCCCATCGATCTCCCTGACTGGTGTAACTTCTGCCGCGGTTCCTGTTAAAAAGATCTCATCTGCGATCAGGACCTCTCCTCTTGTTATGTTTCTCACAACCACCTCATAACCGAGATCTTCTGCGATCCTGATAGCTGAATCTCTCGTAATCCCTGGAAGGGCTGATACAAGCGATGGGGTGTGAATTACGCCGTCATTGACGAGGAAGATATTCTCGCCAGGACCCTCTGCGACATAACCATCGTTATCGAGTAAGATCGCCTCATCAAACCCTTTCTCCTTTGCATCAAAGCCTGCGAGCATCGAGTTGATGTACTGCCCTGTGGCTTTTGCACCCACTGGAAGCATCTTTGGATGTATCTTGACCCATGAGGAGAAGGTACACCTGATCCCGTTTGCGATCGCTTCCTCTCCAAGATATGCACCCCAGGGCCAGGTTGCGATCACACACTCAACAGGGCACTCACCAGGTCCAACGCCAAGACTGTGATAACCATAGAACGCAATCGGACGGATATAGCAGGAATCAAGCTTATTTGCCTTTATCGTATCGAAAACAGCTTTTTTAATTTCATCGAGACTATAGGGGATTGTTATCTTATAAGGAATCGCAGATCTAAACAGCCTTTTCAGATGGTCTGTGAGCCTGAAGACGAACGAACCTTTGGGTGTGCTGTAGCATCTGATCCCTTCAAATACGCCAGATCCATAGTGCAGTCCATGCGATAGTACATGGATCTTTGCATCCTGCCAGTTGATGAGCTTTCCGTTCATCCATATCTTCTCAACATCACCAAATCCATCCACCATCTATTACTCCTCCTTTTCACCTTTCACAACGAGTACTGGACATTCAGCATGTCTTATAACGCCTTCCGCGGTGCTACCTAAAAGGAGTCGGTCGATGAACCCAAGCCCGTGCGAGCCCATGATGATGATATCATACTCCCCATGCTTTGCTTCCTCCACAATTTCCTCCCAGGGCCTCCCGGTTCTGATCAACGTCTCCACAGGTATATCTTCCTTGATACGATCCTCTATAGCGTTTAACACCGATCTGCTGTACGCCTCAAGACTCTCCATATCAACATATATGCTCTCTGAGATCTGTACGATATAGTGAATATCTATTACGTTAAGCAGCGTGATCTCTGGCGTCTCAGGAAGCGCTTTCGCAAGTTCGATCGCATGATCCACAGCCTTCTCAGACTCGGATGATCCATCAAAGGGAACGAGAATTTTTTTGTACATCACTATTTAATCGTGATCCTTCCATTATAATCTTTTTGCAGGGTTGGGGTGTTTTTTATACTAGACCTCTTGCGTAATTATTCATACTCAGACCATCTCCTTTTATAATATTCCCAGACTATTTCTGAAGCTGGGATTCTTGAGCCTCTGGTCAGGAAATGCATCCCTCGCTCTATAGAAGATACTCAGGAAAGTCAAAAGGATAAGTGAAATCGATGAATGACGCAGGTGATAACGAACAAAGATAAGGAGCCGATGCAGAGAGCCATGAGCCCCATGCAGTTCTTCTCGATATATTCTGCTCATTCCAGATGATCGTTGAGTGATACTTTGACGAGATTAAACGCTCGCTCAAGCCATTTTTCTGTAAATTCAGGATAGAGATCGTACGGAATCTCATCATCAAAAGAGCCGTAGCCGATATCGACGTTGTAAGGTAGGAAATTTACACAAACTCCATTTTATTTCCCCCTATTCATTATCACCAGATACTTAAATCCTCCAAGATAAAAGTTGTAGTTTCTCGCCCTGTAATGCCAGATCAAGGTATTTGATCGCTGGTTGCGCCTCGTCACACAGATAATATCTACGGGGTTAAAGTATTCTTTGAGGATGGGGGGTGGTTCTTTTGAGGCTTTCTACTTCTCCTCTCCAGCCAACCTCTCTTTGATCCAGTCCCATCCATTCCTGAAGAAACTCCTGTAGTTATCCTTCAACC
>JAOQII010000024.1 GCA_026134025.1 Candidatus Syntropharchaeum sp. | reverse complement strand
GCACCCTTTCATGGCCTATGCATACAAGCTCCGGCCTTGGTGAGCGCGTATTGTTAATAGCCACAAAGTGTGGCAAAAGATCACCTTTGTCATCCACGACGGCGAAATACTTCTGATGCTCCCTCATGCAGGTTATTAATACGTTGCGGGGAAGAGCCAGAAAACGTTTATCAAAAGAACCGCATACCGCGGATGGAAACTCGGTAAGATAGGTGTTGATATCCACGAGTTCATCGTCGGAAAGGATGTTGCCACCGACCTGTGACGCGGCATTCCGGGCCTCCTTAAGGAGCCTGTTTCTCCTGACCGGAGGATCGGCCAGCACAAAGACCCCTTCAAGGACCTTTTTATAGCCCTCCGGACTTGAGGGTACCCGGATCGAAGCAGGCGCCATGAACCGGTGTCCGCGGCTTTCAGAACCGGTCTCGACACCTGCAAGACTGAAAGGGACCACATCTTCTCCATAGAGGGCCACAAGCCAGCGAATAGGCCTTGCAAAGCGCAGATCCTCCGTACCCCAACGCATGGTCTTAGGGAATGGAACTGAGGCTATAACCATGGGAAGGAACTCGCTTAAAAGCTCAACCGTCTTTCTGCCAGGGACTATCCTGCGCAGCACTGTATAAGGCCCCCTTTCAGTGTCTTTTATCTGCAAATCGTCAACGCTGACACCGTGGCTGTGCGCAAATCCCTCTCCTGCCTTTGTAGGCTTTCCATCAGATGAAAAGGCAATCTTTGCGGGCGGGCCTGTAACAATCTCTTCCCTGTCGGGCTGCCGGTCCGACAAATTCTTTGCACAGAGAACCAGACGCCTGGGAGTCCCCATGGTCAAGACATCTTCATATGTCAAATGAGCTCCGTTCAGATGTTCTCTGGCCAGCCGGGCCAGGTCATCCAGTGCCCCCGGGATAAAAGCTGCCGGGATCTCTTCAGTCCCGATTTCCAAAAGAAGATTCCTGGTATTCACGCCCCGGCCTCTTCTTCAAGAGCTGTGTATCTCCGGGCAACTCCTCTTGCGAGATTGCGAACGCGGCCGATATATGCGGTCCTCTCCGCCACACTGATGGCACCTCTGGCATCCAGGAGATTAAAGTAATGGGAGCACTTAAGGCACTGGTCATAGGCCGGGAGCACAAGCCCTTGTTCCAGCAACCTCAGCCCCTCTTTGTAGTGGAATGAAAACAGTTGCCTCAAGGTCTCCACGTCCGCAGCCTCAAAATTATAGCGGGAGAACTCCACCTCGTCCCTGTGATGTATGGCACCATACCTGACATGCTCATTCCATTTGAGGTCATAGACATTATCTATCCCCTGAAGATACATGGCGATCCGTTCCAGGCCGTAAGTAATTTCAGCGGATATCGGGTTTACATCGATCCCGCCGACCTGCTGAAAATAGGTGAACTGGGTAATCTCCATACCATCCAGCCAGACCTCCCAACCAAGACCCCAGGCCCCAAGGGTTGGTGACTCCCAGTCATCCTCCACAAAACGTATGTCGTGTTCCGCCAGGTCCAGATTGAAATTGGCCAGGCTTTGAAGATACAAGTCCTGTACGTCATCAGGTGAGGGCTTGAGTATTACCTGATACTGGTAATAATGTTGAAGGCGGTTGGGATTCTCGCCGTAACGGCCGTCTGTGGGACGCCGGGAGGGCTGCACATAGGCGACACTCCACGGCTCAGGACCCAGGGACAGAAGGAAAGTGGCCGGGTGAAAGGTCCCTGCCCCCACCTCCATGTCATATGGCTGCAGCAGTATACACCCGCGTTCCTGCCAGTACCTATTGAGATTTGTAATAATCTCCTGAAAAATCATTCCAATGTCTCCCCGTCAGGGAGTAATAAATCTTCCGGCCACATATCATTCGTGACCTTTTGGGCAATAATACAATTTGTGCCGACCTTTGCACCCTCAGGCACAGAGGCCCATTTCCCGATCAGGGTTATGCCTGCAGAAAGCTGTTCGGGATAAAGGCGATTCGCCGCGTCAATATTTCCCGGTCCGACGCTGGAGTCGGTGCCGATTGTGACCTCCTTGTCAGTCACCACCTTGTTTAAAAGCGCTCCGTTACCCACCCAGGTATTATGCATGAGTATGGAATCAAGGACCTTTGCCCCTGACTCTACTACTACTCCGGGGGAAAGGACCGATCCCTTTACCATGCCTCTTATCACACAACCTTTTGTAATAGCCGAATTCTTTACTTCGGCACCGGATAGAATACTTGCCGGGGGAAAGTCAAATGGCAGGCCCTCATTTTCAACGTTGGTGCATATGCTCCACATCTCTGGCTCCAGGCCGCTTCCCGGCCTGAGCAGGTCCATGTTGGCTTCCCAGTATGCAGACACCGTTCCCACATCCCGCCAGTATCCGTGAAAAGTGTAGGCAAACAACTGCCCGTCCTCCATGGCCCTGGGGAGGATATGGTGGCCGAAGTCCACCTCATCGGTAGCCCTCAGCGATTCGACAAGGTATCCGGTATCAAATACATAAATCCCCATTGAAGCCAGATTTGATCTTGCCTTTTCAGGCTTCTCCTCCCAGCCAATGATCCGTCCCCGTTCATCCAGGATGCCTATTCCGAATTGATATGTCTGCTCCCAGGGAACAGTCATCATAGCCACTGTAACCTTGGCCCCTGAATCTCTGTGGTGTTTAACCATGTCCCTGTAATCCATATAATAGACATGATCTCCTGAGAGTATTAGGACCTGTTTTGATGGCTTGGCCTCTATGAAGTCCAGATTCTGCCGTATTGCATCTGCAGTGCCCTTATACCAGTCCGAATCTTTCTCTCCTGTACGCGGAGGCAGAATCTTTATCCCCCTGGTCCTGCCCACAAAATCCCAGGCGACACCAGTCCCTATGTGCTCCATGAGGGAAAGAGGCTTGTATTGGGTCAGCACTGCCACCTGATTAAGGCCTGAATTCATGACATTTGAAAGGGCAAAGTCAATTATCCTGTAGATGCCGCCAAACGGCACGGCCGGCTTGGCCCTGTATCGCACCAGGACATTAAGCCTGCTTCCTACTCCTCCGGCCAGGATCACGGCCAAGGTATCCCGCATGCGTTCCTCCCAATTTTTACCGCCTGGGCTCGATATAGATCTCAACCCTCCGATTGAGCTGCCGGCCGTAAGGAGTATCGTTTCCGGCCTTGGGCCTGCTTTCCCCATAGCCCAGAACCGTCATCCTGCTCGAAGAAACTCCTTTTGAAACAAGCAACTGCTTTACAGCCTCAGCCCTTCTCCGGGACAGATGCAGATTATACTCTTCAGAACCTGTGCTGTCAGTATATCCTTCTATGCGGATCATTGTGTCAGGATACTGGTTAAACACCCCGGCCAGGCGGTCTATCTCGGGATAGGCCCCGGGATGCACAACACTGGAATCCACATCAAAAAGAAAATCGCTCTTGAGGGTAACGGACAAGATATCCCCCTGGCGCTGTACAGCAGCAGCTTCTGACGTTGCCACGGCCTGCCGGAGGGCCTGTTCCTGCTGATCCATATAATGACCGGCTCCGGCACCGGCCAGACCGCCTATTGCCGCCCCGATGGCCGCACCTTCAAGAGTTGCCTTGGTATCATGGCCTATAGCCTGACCTATGATTGCCCCTGCTGCAGCACCTCCCGCAGCACCGTAAGCCCCGCCTTTCTGGGTCCGGGTCTGTGGTGCGGCACAGGCAGACAGCATCATCAAAACCAATCCGCAAACAGTCCAAAAACGAACGTCCATGATTACACCTCCTGAAAAATTGAACAAATAAACGAAATTTCGGCATCTTTTATTCACCAGTTTACACTTCTTTCGAAAAAGCGTGTGCTATCAAATTGAATGCCGATGTCGAAACTGGAAATTTAAAATTTGAAATTTCACTGCCAAAATACATGTGTGTTTATCTGAATGAACTTACAGAGTCTTCATCCCTTCCACGCCCCATTATGTTATGAAGTGTACTATGGGTATTCGGCATCCAATCCGACCTGCTTGGGCATAAAAACACTCTATGTTAAGTTCATTCAAAACAACGTTATATATTCAACGGGGCAAGCAATACAGGCATACCTTTCAAAATAAGTTGATCATATTGGCTGATTATAACTACCTTAATTGATATACTTTTTTGAATCTGCATATTTTACATTATATCTGAATGTGAATAAAAGCAAGAAGGAGGTTGAGCCTTGCGTGAAGATTCCACTGATTCTCATGATCTGCCCCCACCTGATATTCCGACTTCGGTGCAACGCTGTCTGCAAGTCGAACAAGATCGAAACCTTTCAGACAGTTCCATGGGGGGCTTCGGCGGTAGATCATCACCTCCATTTTTGCTTGCCCCCTCCACCAAAAAAATATAGATTAAACGTGGCTCAGCCGGAGGATAGGGCAACGCCACCTGGGGCCAAAGGACAATAATTAGTGACCCGTTCCTCACATTAAACAGCGAAGAACCTGCAATGACCAAAAAACCTGCCTATGAAGAATTAGAGCAAAAAGTCAAGGAGTTAGAGAAGGAAGCTGCAGATTACAGGCAGACAGTGGAGGCACTTCGTAAGACACTCGATTACCTGGAGAACCTGCTTAATTATGCGAATACCCCTATCATTGCATGGGACCCGGATTGCATAATCAGGCGGTTCAACCGCGCCTTTGAGCACTTGACAGGAAGGAAGGCAAGCGAGGTCCTCGGGACGTGTATTGATACCCTTTTCCCGGAAGACCAGCGAGACCAGGCAATGGCCCACATCGTCCGCATCAATTCGGGAGAGAGACGGGAGGCCTTAGAGATCCCTATCTTGGGCGCAGACGAAACAGTCAGGACCGTGCTCTGGAATTCGGCAATTCTTTATGCCCAGAATGGGAAGACAGCCGTTGCTGCTATAGCCCAGGGACAGGACATCACCGAAAGGAAAGAGGCTCAGGCGGCCTCAGAAAATCTGAACAGGGAACTGATAAAAGAGTCTGAGGAAAGGAAACGACTGTCTAAGAGGCTCATCGAGTTATTGGAAAAGGATCGGCAAAGGATCACAAGAGAACTTCATGACCATGTCGGCCAGACATTAACTACCCTTAAAATGGACCTTGAAATGATCCGGAGGGGAATAAGGCCGACTGATTCTTCCTTGAAAGAGCGGGTAAAAAACGCCACGGACAAGGTCATTCAGTCTATAAAGGAGATCAAGGATGTGGCCCAGGGGCTAAGGCCGAGCATACTGGATAATCTGGGCCTGGTGCCTGCCGTGCGGGCCTTGCTGGATGAATTCAAACACCTCATGGATATAGAGATTCATTTTTTTACCCAAGGTCTTCCTGAACGATTCGAGCCCAAAAAGGAACTTGCCATTTACCGTATCATCCAGGAGGCGATGACCAATATCCTGAAACATGCAAAGGCGACGGAGGTCTTTGTAAATCTGGTGAAGAACAATGGGATGATCTCCTTGAGTATAGAAGATGACGGCATAGGTTTTGATCAGAAAAAGGTAACGGCCGTTCCCGGGGGAAGAGACCGGATGGGACTGATGATCATCAGGGAAAGGGTGATTCAGCTTGGCGGAGAGTTTTCCATAGAATCACGGATTGGGGGCGGCACCCATCTGCTGGCCGAGATACCCTTTTGATCTGGTTCCCGGATGCGGATGAGGCACATAGTAATTATTGCATATGCATGGAGAACTGCTGCCGAAACCTATGAATCCCGAGTGACCGGAATAAAGTGATATCTCTTATGTTGCAAGGTCAAACTCGACATGCAAAAGACCAAAATCCTCATAGTAGACGACCATCAAATAGTAATAGAAGGGATCAAGGGCGCTCTTAAGGACTATCCGGAACTCGATGTGAGGGGCGAGGCCCTTGACGGCGTTCAGGCCCTGGAGCAGGTGAGATCCTTGAGGCCGGATATTGTGATTATGGATATCTGTATGCCGCACATGAACGGCATAGAGGCCACCCGCCGGATAAAGAGATTGGCCCCTGATGTTCGTGTCATTATTTTCACCATACATTCGAACAGGAAATACATTATCGAACTGCTCAAAGTCGGTATATCTGCTTATGTCCTGAAGGAAAGCCCTCTGTCGGAGCTGATCCTTGCAGTCAAGGCAGCAAAGGAGGGTGGGACCTATTTAAATCCAGTAGTTGCTGCACAGTTAATACATGAGCAGGAGTTGGAAGAAGCCGGGAACGATAAAGACGGCTTTGAGCAACTGAGTATGCGTGAACGTGAGGTCTTGAAGCTGTTGGCCGACGGAAAGACCGTTAAGGAAATCGCCGGTCAACTGTGTATAAGCCCAAAGACCGTAGAATCTCATAAATATCACATCATGACAAAACTGGGTGTTCGAACCATAGCCGGGCTTACCAAAATAGCAATCAAGAGGGAACTCATTCAATTGTGAGGGTCTGTATACCAAATAATAGACGACCGGGATATCAGGGCTAAACAAATAAGATTATGGAACAAAAAATATCGGGGAAGATATTATTCGTCAGCGTAGCCTGTTTGGTAGTTATTATCACGATAATATCCCTGGCCTATACATGCCAAAGCCATTTTAAAAACATAGTTGTTTCGCAGACACTGGGGCAGTTGTTAACGACCGCAAAGACCGCTTCCCATGGACTGGAAGAGTTTGTTAGTGAGCATTCCGCATCTCTAAAGGCCCTTTCGAAGAGCCAATATATCCAGAAAATGGCCTACAACAGGGAGATATCTCACCCCGGCCAGGAAGGTAGCTGTTATACTGAATTCTGTCCATTGAAGACCCTCTATGATATTCAGAAATCCAGGGAATCAGAACTGGATCATCTTTCTATTTCCCTTCTGGATGCCGGCGGTGGCATGTTATGCAGGCAGCCTTATATAAAAGACAGGATCGGGATGGATTACACGGATAGACCGGGGGTGGCATATGTCCTGAGGGAACACAGACCCTGGGTCAGCGGCGTGTTCTATAATGCACTGGGTAACCTTGCCATATCTGTCTTACAGCCCCTGTTTTACAGGGATAAATTTGCAGGGATGCTCAGATGGATGACTGAACTCAACACGATTTCTAAAGGCTTTGTTCAATCTATCAAAATAGGCCGGACAGGCTATGTATGGATGATTAATGACAGAGGTATCATCCTTTCACATCCGCAGAAGGAGTTTATAGGAAAGCCTGTAACAGATCTGATAAGAAAAGGGGCCTCAGACAAGGGCCTTTCCGTTGATGAAACCGGCATCAAAGGGCTTATTCAAAAGAGATATGGCTATCTCGAGCGGTTAAAGACAGAAAAAGAAGGTTATGGGATATATGAAGATTGTTTGACCGGCAGGGATGAACTGGTGGCCTTTAAGGCCGTCTCCCTGGGTAAGACAGACTGGCATCTGATTATCGCCCTACCTTATTCCGAGATCGCAGGACCGATTAATGACCATGGGTACAACATGCTTGGGCTTGCAGGGGGCTTCATCCTGCTTTTGGGATTAGGAGGTCTTGCCCTTCATAGAAACAGGAAGAGGCGGGTCCAGCTTGAAACAGAGACAAAATATCTGAGAGAAATTGACCAATCTGCGAACGCACTGAGGGAAAGCGAAGCAAGATACCGCAGCCTCTTTGAGGACTCCGGAGACGCCATCTATATCAACACCAAGGAGGGCAAGTTCATTGACGTGAACCAGTCTGCACTGGATCTCCTGGGTTATACCAGGGAAGAAATGATAGGTATGGATGTCAGAAACATATATGTGAATCCTGATGACAGGTCTGTATTTCAACAGGAGATGGAGCAAAAAGGGTCCGTCAGGGACTATGAGGTGAAATTCCGAAAGAAGGATGGCACGCAGATGGACTGCCTGCTCACTTCGAGTACATGGCAGGGAAATGGCGGGAGGATTTTGGGCTACCAGGGGATCATACGTGACATCACGAAGCAGAAACAACTGGAGGCCCGGGTCCGGCAGACCCAGAAGATGGAGGCCATTGGTACGCTGGCCGGCGGCATTGCCCATGACTTCAACAATATCCTTATGTCTATTACAGGTAACACGGAGATGGCACTTTATGATGCCCCTGAGTCAAGTCCGGTACGGTCCAGGTTAGAGGGGGTACTCAAGGCCGGCTCCCGTGCGAAATACCTGGTACAACAGATCCTTACCTTCAGCCGCCAGAGGGAAGAAAAACGGACACCTATACAGATCAGCTCGGTTGTAAAAGAGGCCCTTAAGCTGCTGCGGGCCTCACTGCCCACGACCATTGAGATACACCGGGACATCTCGGCCGGGGCGGATACGGTGTTGGCCGATCCGACAAAGATACACCAGGTCTTGATGAATCTCTGCACCAATGCAGCCCAGGCCATGCACGAAAAGGGCGGCCTGCTGGAAGTGGGCGTGACCGATGCGGATCTCGATTCAGAGGCTGTAGCCCGCTATCCGGACCTGAGTCCGGGGCCTTATGTCGTCCTGACCGTGAGTGACACGGGCCAGGGTATGGACCGATCGGTTATGGAGCGGATCTTTGATCCCTTTTTCAGTACCAAGGGACCAGGCGAAGGGACCGGTCTGGGACTTGCCGTGGTTCACGGAATCGTCAAGGACTATGGTGGGGCAATCGACGTATGCAGCGAACCCGGCAAGGGGACGACATTCAGGGTATTTCTCCCCAGGGTTGACGAGGTTGCCATGGCAGAAGCTGAGATGTCCGCATCTATTCCCACAGGATGCGAACGTATCCTCCTTATCGATGATGAAAAGGCCGTGGTCGAACCGGCACAATGCCTGCTGGAGCACCTTGGATATGAAATCGTTTCCAAGACAAGCGCCGTTGAGGCCCTGGAGATGTTTCGTGCCGATCCGGACCGGTTTGACATCGTTATTACCGACCACACCATGCCGCACATGACGGGCCAGGATCTGGCCGGAGAATTTCTGCGCATGCGACCCGATATCCCGATCATACTCTGCACGGGATTTGCTGAGCCGAGCATCTCTGAGACAGCAAAGGCCAGTGGAATTCGAGAGTTGATCGCAAAACCTGTTGCCATACATGAGCTCGCTGAGACCATTCGGAATGTCCTGGACGGATAGACGATCATGGCTAACATCCTGATCTTAGACGATGACAAGATGGTCTGTGACACGCTGTCAAATGTGCTGAAGTGCATAGGGCATGATGTTACATGTGCATTCACCCTTGATGACGGGCTCAGAAAAGCGACCTCCGGGGCGTTTGACGTGGTATTTCTTGATGTATGGATGCCTGATGGAAATGGGCTGGATGTGCTGCCCAGGCTGAAGGAAGTGCCTTTGTCACCAGAGATCGTTATTATTACCGGGGAGGGTGATCCTGATGGGGCCGAGCTTGCGATCAAGAATGGTGCATGGGACTATATTGAAAAACCCGCTTCAACACAGGATTTGATCCTTTCTGTCACCCGGGCCCTCCAGTACCGTGAGGAAAAGGAGGCCGGGAGGCCGGCGGTTGCCCTGAAAAGGGCGGGCATCATCGGAAGCAGTCGGCAGATGACAACCTGCCTTGAACTCTTGGCCCAGGCGGCAGGCAGTGATGCCAATGTCCTCATTACGGGAGAGACCGGCACCGGCAAAGAGCTTTTTGCACGGGCAATCCATGCCAACAGCCACTGCGCCAACAGAAATTTTGTCGTGGTCGATTGCGCTGCGCTCCCCGAGACACTTGTAGAGAGTGTACTTTTCGGGCATGAAAGAGGGGCCTTTACAGGGGCTGACAAGACAAGTGAAGGCCTGATCAGGCAGGCCCACGAAGGGACCCTCTTTCTCGACGAGGTGGGTGAGCTTCCACGTTCCCTTCAGAAGGCGTTTCTTCGTGTCCTCCAGGAACACCGTTTTCGCCCGGTAGGCGCTAAACTAGAGGTGGTAAGCAATTTCAGGCTGGCAGCAGCGACCAACCGGGACCTGGATGAAATGGTTCGTCGCGGGCAGTTCCGCAACGATCTCCTGTTCCGGCTCCGGTCCATCACCATCGAGTTGCCGCCACTCAGGGAACGGGAGGGAGATATGACGGAATTGGCCGTGTACCATACTGCCAGGGTCTGCAAGCGTTACGGGATGGGAATAAAGGGCTTTTCTCCTGAGTTCTTCGAAGCCCTTGGTGCATATGAGTGGCCTGGCAACGTAAGGGAATTGCTCAATGCCCTGGAGAGCGCACTTGCTGCCGCAGGCAATGAACCAACGCTATTCCCTGTGCACCTGCCGACCCAGATTCGCATCAAGTTGGCACGGGCCTCGGTCAGCAAGAAGACAGCGCATAAAGGCATCCCGAGGGGAGACGCCGGAGGGCCATTACCCAAACTCCGGGCAATTCGACAGGCTGCTATTGCCGAAGCAGAGCAGCAATATCTGCAAGACCTGATGTTGCACACAGGGGCTGACATTGAAAAGGTCTGCGAGGTATCCGGCCTGCGCCGGTCTCGTTTTTATGAACTCTTGAAAAAATATAACATATCCAAATTCTAGCTAAGCCCATTCCATTTCCTCCTCTCATCTGTCCGGCAGGGTCGGAGAAATTCCGGCAGTACCGGACAGATGAAAGTATTTTATCATCCCTTACATCTGCTCCCTGTCCCCCTATAATGACTTAACTAATTGTAATTACATAAAATCTTATCCAAAATCATTTCTGGTACGCTTCTTGATTTATGCTATCTGCAACGCGGGAGGGGTAATTATTTACTTCCCACCAAGTGTCAGTAGACCACCCAGGAGTGTGAATGGTCACCGGGAAGGTCAATCCGGTTGTAATAGACAAGAGAATTGAATCTCACAATGAATTTACTTTTCTATGCCAGAGAGGAACATGGGGTTTGTGAAAGGCTTCAAAGGCTGATTGAGGAACTGGTTTCGGAGGACAATATAGAGATTTGCATGACGATCGAAAGCCTTTCCCAAAGGCTTCGCCAGCCCACATATGATCTGGGCATTGCAGTACTATTGGCTGCAGACAGCCAAGACCTTACAGAGCTACTTTCCATTAGGGATCTGATCTGGGACCTTCGCCTGATCCTTATTCTGCCCGACAGAGAGATCGGCACGATTGCGAAGGGACATACTTTGCGACCACGTTTTTTGACCTATCTTGATAGTGATTTTGCGGATATGACCGCTGTACTGAAGAAAATGCTTTTAAATACGGACGGCAATTCTGCAAGGGGCTCGATGGAGGAATTGGCTGAAGCAATGGATCATGCGGCAAAAGGATCAAGGAGTCGAATCTGATACGCTTCTTGGAATATGCTGTCTGCTTGTAAGAAATCCAGGAGAAAAGGAACCACCGAGGAAACCATCAGGGAGTTTTCTTGTACTGGCAGGACCTAAGGAGAATTGAACCTGTAGTTTATAAAATCAAAAGAAAAAGGGGGGTGACAATAAATGGCGGCGGCAGAACAGATGGACCAGACGGTAAGGGCAGTAGCCGACAGGGAGGGGAAATACCTCACTTTTGAGCTTGCCAATGAGGAGTATGGCATTGGTATCCTGAAGGTCAAAGAAATTATAGGGATGATGCCTGTTACCTCGGTACCCCAGACCCCAGAATTTTTAAAGGGAGTGATCAACCTTCGTGGCAAGGTCATCCCGGTGGTGGACCTGAGACTGAAATTCGGCATGGAGGAGATGGACTATACGGAGCATACCTGCATCATTGTGGTGGAAATAGCGGTTGAAGCAGGTCATTCTGTACTTGGCATCGTGGTTGATGCGGTGTCGGAAGTGCTGAACATCAAGGGCGAAGATATCGAAGATACCCCATCATTCGGGACTTCTTTGACTACAGACTATATCTTGGGGATGGCCAAGACGGAGAAGGATGTAAAGATCCTTCTCGATATCGATAGGGTCTTGACCGGGCGGGGATCCGAGATGATGAATGCGGCAAGTACCAGAAATGCTTCTGTGTCCGCAGAACTCGCGCCCCAATAAACCATACGGGAGAAAAGAGATGAAAGCAAAAGTGACCGGAAAGCGGACAGGAAAAACCAAAGTGAAGGCACCTGTTTTGTCAGAGGCAATAACTATAGAGAACGAAAATGTCACAAGTAACGAAAAACAGGAAACGCAAGAAACAAATTTATTAGAAGAGGGACAAAAGATGGCAGATGTAGATAATGTGTCGGTTCTGACCGAAAGCGTAAAAGACCTGGTAACGGCTATTGTAGATGGCAAGCTGGACACCAGGGCCGATGTGGAGGGTGTTGACCCGGCCTACCGCCCGGTTCTTAGTGGCATTAACGAACTGATCGATGCCTTTGTAGGACCTTTCAATATGAGCGCCGAGTATGTGGACAGGATCTCAAAAGGTGACATCCCCGAGCCCATCACAGATGAGTACAAGGGTGACTTCAATGAGATCAAGAATAACCTGAACCAATGTATTGATGCCCTGAAGGGCCTGATTGAAGAAGACGGTGGAGCGGCTCTTGAGGCTGCGGCAAACAAGGACCTCACAGCAGGCCTGAAACGAGAATATCAGGGCGCGTACGAAAAGATGAAAAATAACATCAATCAGATGATAGCCAGCATGAGAGAGGCGCTTGCCCAGGCAGGCATTGCAGCCGAACAGGTGGGTGAAGCCTCCGGGGAGGTGGCCTCATCAAGCCAGGCTTTGGCCGAAGGCGCATCCGAACAGGCCTCAGCTTTGGAGGAGACCTCTTCATCTCTCGAGGAAATGTCCTCCATGACCAAGCAGAATGCGGATAATGCCGACCAGGCAAATGCCCTCATGCAGGAAACTGGACAGGTCATTAAACGCGCCGGGAGGTCCATGAAAGACCTTATCGAATCTATGGAAGGGATATCCGGTGCAAGCGAGGAGACACAAAAAATCATCAAGACTATTGATGAGATTGCCTTCCAGACCAATCTCCTGGCCCTGAATGCAGCAGTTGAGGCGGCCAGGGCCGGTGAGGCCGGAGCCGGGTTTGCCGTAGTGGCCGAAGAGGTCAGGAACCTTGCCATGCGGTCTGCCGAGGCGGCCAAGAACACGTCCGTACTGATCGAAGACACGATCAAGAAGGTCAAGGTTGGATCAGACCTGGTTGTAAAAACCGATGGAGAGTTCAAGGAGGTGGCAGAAAGCTCCAAAAAAGTTGGCGAGCTTGTCAGTGAGATTGCCGCGGCCTCAAATGAACAGGCCCAGGGTATTGAACAGGTGAACACGGCCGTTGCCGAGATGGACAAAGTGACCCAGCGGAATGCAGCTAATTCTGAGGAGAGCGCCTCGGCCGCTGAGGAGATGAGTGCACAGGCCCAGGAGCTGAACGGTATAATCGCCTTGTTTAAGCTAAACGGACATGGGGACAC
This sequence comes from Candidatus Syntropharchaeum sp., assembly GCA_026134025.1. GTDB lineage: Archaea > Halobacteriota > Syntropharchaeia > Syntropharchaeales > Syntropharchaeaceae > Syntropharchaeum. The sequence goes on along the minus strand of JAOQII010000024.1, from coordinate 7,505 downwards.
TACCGGCAGGGCAAAACAGATAAGCGCCCCCAAACGAAGGGTACATGACTTCAAACCGGTTCAACGGTTCCACAAAAAGCCGGCGACTGCAAAACGTGTATCCCCTGAAGCTGTCATCCCGATGAACGATAATAAAATCACGGATGCCGATTTTCAGGATTTTTGATCTGATTGAATGGGGCGGGGCACCATACCCGCCCTTACCTCACTCTTTAGCGGTTAGCCTTTAGCTGTTAGCTGTTAGTTTAATGATTACAAGATGTTTTGCTATTACAAACTTTCACCCGTTAGGTGTTATTTCTAATTAACGTGATGCCTTGATTTTTCAAAGCTAAACGCTAATGGCTAATCGCTCAACTTAGATAATAATGGCATTCACCTTTTTCTTCAGAGACCTGCCGACCCTTCACGCCATCAGGGACTATGTAATCCCGGAGCTTCATAAAAACCGCTACATTAATGTCTGGGACGCTGGGTGCGCCATGGGCCCTGAACCCTATTCCCTCGCCATTATATTCAAGGAAACCCTGGGGCATTATGAGTTTAAGCGACTGAAAATATACGCCACAGACCTTGATGAAGAAAGCCATGATTTCGGCAAGATTGTCTCAAAGGGCATTTATCCCGAAGAGACTGTCAAAAGGATACCAAGAGATATCTTTAAGAAGTATTTTTCAGCTAACAATAAGCCGGGCCATTTTCAGATCGCTGACGAGATCAAGCAGTGTATCACTTTCCAGAGACACGATTTACGCTCGTTGGAACCGATCAGGGATGGTTTCGGCCTGATCGTATGCAAAAACGTGCTTCTCCATTTCCCGGAGTGCGATCGCATTGAGGTGATCAGGATGTTTCACAGGTCCCTTGCCCCTGGCGGCTTTCTTGCGACCGAGCAGACCCAGAAAATGCCAAGAAAAATGGCATATCGTTTCAAGCAGATTACACCGAACATAAAGCTGTTTCAGAAAGTATGAAAATCATAAATCTTACAGCAGAGAGCAGTGTGTACACATCCAATGTCTATCTTCTACTGGGTAGCTACAATGCCATGGATGATGTCAATACCCTGATTGACGTGGGAAGAGATCCTTCGATAATCGACAAGATAAGGCAGCTCGACACCGGGGTAGGCAAGAATAAGGTGGATAAGGTCATACTGACCCATGGGCATTTTGACCATGCGGGCCTTCTTCCAACCATCAAGGATGAATATAACCCGGAGGTCTATAGCTTTCATCCATTTGACGGGGTTGGCCACGCCTTAAGGGACGGGCAAACCCTGAAGGTGGCGGACAGGACATTTGATGTCATACACACACCAGGCCATACCAGTGATTCGATTTGCCTTTACTGTGAAGAAGAAGCCGTCCTGTTTTCAGGTGATACATCATTGAGTATCACAACAACAGGCGGTTCATATTCGGTGGCCTTCCTCAAGGCCCTTGAAAAGATCGCAAGAAGAAACATCACCTCTATTTACCCTGGACATGGCGATCCTATAGTGGATCGTGCCAAAAAGCTGATATATATGACACTCGACAACGTCAGAAAAAGCAGGATTTTCTGATATGGCAATCATCTTTCATGAAATGGCGGATAACTTGATCATCAAGACAGAAAACATCAAACAAGGAGATCCAAGCTACTGCTGGGTGAATATTGAACTTGGAGATACCCGTATCGGCAAGGTAAGGATAAAGAGGATCTACAGGAAAATTATCATCAAAAACATCAATATTTTTCCGGAGTTTGAGAGACACGGCTTTGCGACACAGGTACTGAATCAGTTCAAGGAAACGGCGCGTGAGATTATTGCAGACAGGGTAAGAGGTACGGCAAGGGGTTTCTGGGAAAAGATGGGGTTTTCCGATATGGGAAATGGAAATTACAGGTGGGTCAAGTACAGTGTCCCTCGGTCACATAAGATATCCGCATGCATCGCATCTCATCATAACATTTGACATACCTTGAAAATGGAAAACTATCATTCCAATTGTCTGTAACACGGAAAGGCATATCCGGTTGTAATACTACAGGACACCTATATAGACACGGATTGTAATAGACAAGAGGATTGAAGCTCACAGTAAATTTACTTTTCTATGCCGGAGAGGAACATGGGGGTTGGTGAAAGGCTTCATCTGAGCATTGTAGTGCTATTGGTGGGTGAGACCGAGTTCAAGGACTTATAGTTCAACAGTATGGGAGTTTTCATTTTGAGTGCCGCTGCAATGCAGGTGTCGTACAGCATGGAGAAAAACAGAAGGAAGAAGGATATTTCAGATCCCTGTCATTACGACTTGCTCATAAACGAGCAGAAAAGTCATGTCTCCCAAAATCCGGACGATGTCAAGGCATGGATGGAGCTTGGCTGCCTCTATGAAGCCAGGATAGCTATAACGAATTATTTTGCCAAACGCAATTTTATCATACGTCATTTTCTTCCCGTGTATGTCCTATTAATTTTCTCTTTTATCCTCCTCTTAACTATTATTGGCGTCACGCTTCCCCTGCTTGGATGGCAACGAATCGGCTTTATTTCTTTACTAATAATCGTTGCCGCAATCCTGTGTCTGCGCTTGTTTTCATTAAGATATCCACCATCGGGCAGGAGATACTTCAGAAAGGCGATCGCCCTTGATCCTAAATGTGGCGAGGCATATATGTATCTCGGGCTGATAGCCCTCAGAAGGTATCAAAAGCGGAAGGCCTGCCGGTTGCTGGAGCAGGCCATACAATTGGGAGTAAACAGCAGCAGGATAAAACGGGAGTTGAAGTCCATATATGAAAGGGAATTTATGGCCTTTTTCAGGGCAAAGACCAACAGAGAGACCAGACAGCAGGAGATCATTGATCGTCAACTGGGACAGATAAGAGAACTTCGCAGCAGGGTGTCGTCCCTTGAGGGTCTGATTGAAAGCCTGAGCAGTAGAGTGGAAAAGGCTAAGTGGCAGGGCCGTCATAAGGCAAAGTTACTGGACAAGGAGATGAAAAATCATATTTCGGCCATTCGACAGGACTATGAGAGGCAGCTTGCCACTCTCAAGCAGGCAAAAGAATCCGAGGAAGAGGCAAGGGCGTTGGCCGAAAGAGATTTTGTGAGATTGACCACTGAGGTAATGGAAGCAAAGGCGACGTTTGAAGGCCGGTCCCCGGCAGAGGCCGCCAGGACCGTGGAAGATATTATGGGCTCACACTTATGGAAGGCGCTTTCAGAACAGGTCAAATCTTATCTGACCACAGCAGAGCAGATATACACCGTGCTGCTTACTGAAGGGGAAGAAAGGCCTGATTACAGCCTGGTGGGCATGGAACTGTGTAAGGCACTGGAGACCGAGATAAATCGGATCCTTGTGGAGCCGTTTTGTAGATACCTCAATGGGAACAAAGGAGAGTTTCTCAAAATCAATCAGACAGGTGAAAATAGAGGCAGGCCATCTTATTTTACCTATCTTGCCATGGTTGTTGACCGGAAAAATTTTCCCGAGGTGACTTCTCTGACCCTCGGACAGTACCACTTTATCTTGAAACGGACATTAGAGGGCGAATACGCCTTAAAAGAATACAGTAATTTTCTCGATGAGGTCTGCTCCGCAAGTAATGTCACCATCGGTAGTTCCTTTCTGAAAAAACTGGAGACGGTGACCAAGAAATACCGAAACACTATTGCCCACCAATCAGCCATGAACAGGGAGGAATTTGACCACATGAGGAAGTTGATATTTGGAGGGGAGGAGGCACTCCTTAATAGCATGATCTCTACACATAAATCATCCTAACCTTATCATGAGTTCCGCCAAAATCCTCTACAGCGCGGATTTCCGGTGAACCCTGAACCTCTTAACTCGCAACCCGCAACAAACCCGGTAAGCAAGGGCCCTGTCAGGAAATTCCGGCTTCTCTGAAAGGGCCCTGGATTTGAAGAGTTCAGCTTAACAGCCTTCTAATATTCTCCTTGCAGATTTGACTTTCAGGCTGACATCATCTCCCACAGGAGGCAGAAACTCCTTTTCTGCTTTGAGTAATATACAAGGACCGTCTTTTCCGCTGCGCCATATAATGCCTCCTTCCTCCTTGACTAACGCCGAGGCCATATCATTCAGTGTAGTATCACTTTCAGTAAGGAATACAACCTTTGCCATAAACTTACCTAAGCCCTTCACTTTAAGAATGATGCTCTGTTCGGGCTCGAGTTTCTCAGGCAATGTCCCCCGTATCAGAACCAGATTGGAGATCCGGCCCTTTACTTCGCACGGCTCTTCTCCGTGGTCGGGAAGGAGATCCTTCAGCGCCTTACATATCTCCGTATCTTCTTTGACTACTGCCGCCACCTTTCCTTTTTGGCGAGCGGCCTCACAGGTTGATGGCATGATATTCCATGCAAAGCACGTTACCAACAATAATAAAACAATATGAAGCTTTTTCATAGCATAACCTCCTTTAAGGTATTGAGCCACCTGCAAGCAGTTTCGTAAGAGGCTCATATCAAAAGACTATTACTTAGTGTGACAACCCTTACACCTCACCGGCCCGGTTGCTTTTCCGGCCTTGTGCATATTCCTGTGACATCCGAGGCAGGTTTTATGATAATACTTTTTCAGGTTTTGCGGGCCTCCTGCGGCGGCCAACGCACCTGACAACCTGTTGCATACAGGCTCCCTGAGGATTTCATCCTGCGAACCGGCCCCGGGATGACAGGCTGCACAGGTGAAGTCGTCATCATATTGCACATCAGAGAAAGAAGAGTTTCCCTTTAAATATTCCCTCGCATGTGCTTTATGATTAAACCCCTTCACGTCCTTACGATCCTCAGGCAATCCCTGCATTGACGGGCATTCGGCCTGGAGGTTAATATCCATAGCCTCTATAAATCCCTTTTCAGCGCTACCATCATCTGCCATTACTTTGCCCTGCATTCCCATAAGAAGCAGACACACGACTGCCAATACACTGAACAACCAGGGCTTCCATACTGCATGTATACCATGGCTTTCTGTAACGTTTTCTTTTTTGAACATCGCAATACCTCCTGTATTTTTTTTGTTTAGAAAAGCGGCCGCGTTCCTTGATTAAAATTTGCATTCCATGTCTGGAAAAAACAATGGACATCGGGCCAAATGCCTCCCCACATCGCCATATATAGGCCCGATGTCGGGTAAAATCCGGGTTTTTAATGCGCTCGGCCGCTTCACTTGTTACTATTTACGTAGCCGTTCACGGCCTGAAGTTGGAAGTTGGGAATTTTTTGGAGGGGGAATGAAACGGGTCTACGAGAAGGAGCCGCCGGCTCTCAAGGTTCAAAGCCTACATTTCCCGCCAACACCTGGCGCCATTTTGCTCCGTCCCCTGAATCCTATCCATTGGCAGGAATATCCGTATTTCACCTCATTTCACGCTCCCGCCCGGAAACGCATAATCATGTGCATCTTACTCTACTCATGAGTAAAATCGTGTTATGATGATTTTTTTATGAAGAAAATATATGAGTGATACATAAAGAGAGCGGTTGAGGAAGGCCTGAAGTCGACCATGGCCACTGAATTCTGAGTTATCCGGCCACCCATTTTGTTCCAACGGCATTGGAGATTTATAATTTCCTTGGTGGCCGGTTTGAGTCAAGTTTTTTTATGGCATCTGCCAGAGTAGGATCTTCAGACCTTGGGTGCCATTCATGCCCGGCGGGCTGTTCCGGCAGTGCCGGCCATATTTCTACGAGAATTTTTCTAATGCCTCGATGGCGGCTTCCAGAACTTCGCCGGAATAAGGACCGTTGCTAACACTTTTGAGTTTCGGGATCACACTCGGATCCTTTGATTCACCCAGAACATAGAGGATATCGCCTTTGACCTGATCGTTTACCCCGGAAAACCGATCCCACAAAGGCACGATAACCTGCGAGGCCATTTCTTTACGCTCTTCGGCAAGGTATTCAAATGCCACCATTGCGCCCAGACGAATTTGCCATTTTTCATGGATCAGCAGATCCAGAAACGCGGGATAAATTTTCCCGCTTTCCATCATCATCTGCGCCAGACCCGCGGCATCACCCTGCTCGATGATCTTTCTGAGCGAATCAGTACCGAGCCGGGAAGGGTCCCGGGTAAGCATCATATGTACGAGTTCTTCGAGCTGAATCGCTCCTGTCCATCGGAACTGATCGTCCAATATAACCGTGGGTACAGACCGGACATGGTCGTTTTCGGCCCTTTCAGAGAACAGGGTCCCATCGATAACGGTGAGATAAATCAAGCCTTCCGGGGCGGCAAGAGCCAGCAGCAGGGTCACCGCCCGGGGACAAAATGGACATTGGGGGGCAATATAGACCCTCAGCATCGCTGGGACCCTGACCTGACTGAGGGCTTCCCGAACGGACAAGGGCAGTTTCCCGGCAAGCGCTGCCCGGTCGCTCAGTACATCCAGAAACGGTGCCAGCTCTCTTCCCGAAGGCACGGCCTGATAGCTTATATTCTGCCCTATACTGATTTCCGGTAACTGTTCTCCGTCACTCTCCTCTTGTTCAATTCGGATGCCTGGAGCCAGACGGCTAAGGTCCTCGCAAAACGTCTGAATTTGCTTGCCGCGATCATCTTCTGTCCGGATAAGACCGATGCGGATTTCGCCGTCAACATTCCGGTACCACTCTGCTATGATCGCCTTGTCTTCGGGTGTCATCGACGTAATATCCTTTCTTAAAGTATCAGGGAATGTTCATTAAATGTTAATCATAAAATGTCAAAGTCACAAAATCCGCTGTATATAAAATTATTATACGCCCTTCTGCCGCACCTGGAAATATAAACCCAGATTTGGCGCCTCCCTTTCTTGTTTTCAGACAATCTTATTTTACCAGGAAAGGAGGCTTTTTGCATTAAAAAACAGCAGGTTATTTTGATAAATCAGTTGCTGATTATCTATAAATGGCCTTCGCTGCATAATTTGGGATTATATGTGGGCAGAACCGGGGATTTTCGTTCAGACATTATTTAGTTGTCTGTCTCTGAGAAAGATTAAAGAGTTGGTCAAAAAGGAGGCATGCAAGTCTTCCGGCCCTCTTATCTGTTGTATACGTCCTTCACGGATGACGGCTATTCTGTCGGCCACCTCCCTTGCCTCGGTGATGTCATGGGTGACATACAGAGTTGTAATACCGAACTGCTGTTGAATGCCCTTGAGCTCAGATCTCAAATACCGAGAGGTCTGCCAGTCCAGACTGCTCAACGGCTCATCCAGAAGTAGTATTTTGGGATAGGGGGCCAGGGCCCGGGACAGGGCCACTTTCTGCTTCTCTCCGCCGCTAAGGCGCCGGGGATAGGCGGTGGCCAGGTGTTCCATCTTAAATAACCGGAGCAATTCCCTGACCCGCGGCTCGATTTTTTCATTCGGCCATCTCCGGGCTCTCAGTCCATAGGCGATGTTTGAGGCCACGTCAAGATGGGGAAACAGGACCAGATCCTGAAAGAGATAACCCGCCCTTCTCTCCCGTGCGGGAAGTTCATCTATGGGAC
>JAOQII010000023.1 GCA_026134025.1 Candidatus Syntropharchaeum sp. | reverse complement strand
AGAATCCCTGTTTCAGAAATAGTCTGGGAATATTATAAAAGGAGATGGTCTGAGTATATAATTACGCAAGAGGTTTACTATTATACCAAACCCCCTTCTTCCAGCATCTCCCGCCACGTCTCATCTGTCAATCGATCACCCATCGGTTGCCTGAACTCATAATGGCTCATAACAGGCCCTGCACCGATCAAGATCCTGCCATCAGGCATCTTGTATGCGACAAGGATCAGATCGACATAACCGACCCCTTCCTCAAGAACCTGTCCTGTATTCGTGTCGGTGTGAACGTCAGCCAGAATCGTTGTTCGTTTTGCCCGTTCATCAAGCCCGCTCGTAACCCCATCAAGCTGTGATCCAAAGTCGTTTATGAATCGATAATCATCCGCTGTCAGTTCTTCACCCTCAAGCTCACGTTCTGATATGGAGATGAGCTTTTCAAGTATCTCTTCAAGGCTCTCAAGCCGCATCTTTGAAGCATCATCGAGAACATCCATGGCATCAAGCCCTTCTCTTGTCATCCGGGTCAATGCAAAGAGGCGATTGTAAAACTCCGGGACCGGCTCAACATACCCGAGAACCTCCTTTTCAGGTGGTAAGACGGCTGTTGCCTTCATCGTGTAGCTCTGCTTGGCATAAAGTATCGTATCGTGCCTCAACTCTGTCCATGATGCGAGTGCTGTATTGAGTTCCTTCTGCTGCCAGGCATCACGCTGCATGAAGGTCGGGTAGCCATCGCCATAATCTTTAAGAAGAGGTTTCAGCGTATAGAGCCATGACCAGTAGAGGTTCTTATTCCACTCAACGCTATCAAACCCATCAAACTCCTCCTCGAGCATTGCATACTGTGTGTTATATCCGGGGTAGTCGGTTACACCCTGCTCATCAAGGATTCTTTTTGCCTCATCTGAGCCGAGAAGCGCCATCAGATCAAGCCCCATCGGGAAGAACCTATCCTGAACCTTTGGGAAGACAAGATTCTGGAAGATGTATGAATCAGGTATGAATCGCTGCCCCATCAGCCTGAACCCTGCTGTATTCTCGAGACATCGATCTGCCTGCTCTACTGTGAACGGTGGATCGATCTCACACTCCCCTGTCCCCCCATAGATCTTCGGTGATTCGTATTTGGCAAGTTCTAACTTCAACGCTTCAATCTTATCCGCTGTAAGCTCATGAGGGGTGAACTCACCACCAAAGACCGCGTTTAAGGCTTCGATATACTCATAAGGACCAAGATCATCCGAGACGCCAACATAGAATGCTGTGACTGTGTAGATCCGATCCCACTTACGCCTGAGATCTTCATTCGATCCAAGATAAGATGCGATGAGGCTTGCACCGATCGTCTGAATCCTTGCATCCTCTTCTGAGACGATACAGTCACCACATCCACCCTTCAGGAGAAAACTCAGCCTCCCATACCACATCATCCCTTTAAAATATCGTTCCAGCTTCTCAGATTGGGTGTAGTGCCCTCGTGGGATATACTGTGAGTAATCCTCCTTATAGCTGAAGATCGGGGACTCTGCAAAACCTGCATGCGCCTCGATCAGAGCGAGCTCCTCCTCTACAGTATCGGAAACATAAGCTGGGATCTCCTGTGTCATATTCTCACCTTCAAGCAAGCTCATGCCGACTGCAAGGTATGCGATATTCCTGCGTGCTGCCTCCTTCACATCCCCTTCTGTACCTGCATAGGTCTTTTCTGATTCTTCAAGAAGTGTCTCTGTGATCTCACAGATCAGGTCATAAAACTCCTTCTCTTCAATCTCCTTTAAAGTCTCATCGAACTGGATGTGATATAAATGAAGGAGGGAGTCTGAGGTTATGAAAATCTCAAGATCTCGATCCTTCAAATCGCTGTAGGTTTTAATTATATTCTCCTCCCGCGGGTCAAATGGATTTCTGATTATCACAAAGCCGTTCTGCTCAAGCTCTTTGATCTCTTCATCGCTCAGGTAAATCTCACTGCTCACGTCGTTGAAATTCTCAATATCTGAAGTCTTCAGCGGTAAGCTGTACTGTGGCGCCTTCAAAATAATATCAAGTGCGTTTAGCGTGTAATGGCTTGAAAAAGCCTCCCCATCTTTACTTACACCTGTCAGGTCTATCGGCTCAACTTTTAAACTTGCAGACGGCTCTTCGGGTTGTTGCGATATACAACCTGCAGTCAGGATTATAATCGCCAAGATTGAAACCATCGATCGATGTACCCCGGGTTTCATGGTTAAATGTGGGAACTTCACGTTTAAAATCCTTTCTTAAGCTTCGAAAGAAATCGTAATTATTCGGTCTCAAGACCCCAGATCAGGATCTCCTGAACCTTCTCGATCGCATCTCCTCTTTCATCGTTGATAGTGATTATAATCCGGATATGATCAAGTTCCTGGGGCAGATCATCCTTCCTGAACCCCAGTGTGAGATGATATTCTCCCGGTCCCTCGTAGGGAACCGCAGCCCAGTATCCCACCTTCTCGAAGTTTATGATCGTCTGCCCGTTTACACTCGGAAAACCGACATCGGTGCCCCTGGGCGCACGAAGTACGCTCATCTCAGATGGGGTCAGATTGACCGAGGTTATCGCGGGCTCACCCTCTATAAGTTCGATCGTGATATCTGCCTCAATGACCGGAACACTTATTTGAAGGCAACCTGATGTTGAGAGGAGGAATGAAGAAAATATGATAAAAAAGGCTGCTTTAGATATTGACATACCTGCCCACCAGATTCTTCAGGATTCCGAGTATTGTGAGATGCTGGTGTTGCGTACTCTCTTCACTCATATTTCCACCCGGCACCGCGGTTGATACACCCTTGCTCTTAAATTGCTCACCATACGCACCATGACAGGCGCTGCAGAGCGATTCGGCTTTATTCCCATGAACAACATGCGGTCCACCTATATGGCAGTCATCACATTTCATCTCAGGGATTGTAAATCCCACGTTTGACTTCTCATGACACCGGGTGCACTCAACATCCTCATGGAGGAGATGATAGTTATCCACATCAAGCTTCTCGAGTTTCACACCGGTGTGACACCGCGAACAGGGATTTCCATCATGCCCCTCACTCACAAGTTCCATATCCACCTTTCCTGAAGGAGAATAAGTATCCTTGTGGCAGATACACGATCCAAGAACCGCGTTTCGCTCAGAACGGTCAGGGATGAGGACAGAGTGGCAGTAATCGCATGCCTGGGTTGGGTGACTCCCACCGAGCAGACTGGTAATCCCAGGGGGGTACACATCCTTTGCACCTGCATCCTGTAAAAGCGAGAGCGATGGAATGCCGATCAGGATAAGTAGTATGATGCAGACAATTTTGTAGGCTTTCATTCTCAATCACTCAGATCAAACAAACAGGATGCTGCAAGGACGAGTTCCGTGTCGTCCCCTTTTACTGCCCTCTTTATCGCAACTGTTGGATCAGCCAGGATCTTTGATACGATCGCGGTGGTCAGGTCGTTTATGATCTTTGTAGTCTTCTCAGGATCGCGTTCACACATATCGATCATGCGAAGCGCTCTCTCAGTCTCTTTCACCCTGATCTCTTCTGCCATTGTGTAGATCTTGTTCAGGACTCCATTTGCTGCTTTCAGCTTAAATTCATCTAACAGCCGCTCGAACTCCTCGGCGATGATCTGTTCAACCTTCTCGACCTCCATCTTCCTCCGCTCGATATTCCTCTCACTTATCATACGGAGGTTATCGATGTTCTGGAGGGTTACGTGAGGGATCAGGCCGACCGTATCCTCGATATCCCTCGGGTTTGCAATATCGATAAGAAGAAGCTCCCGATCACGATCAACCATCGTTTCCTCGACCATCTCTCTTGTGATCACAAAATGCGGCGCAGAAGTGGCACTGATTACGAGATCTGCAACTTTGAGGTATGATTCGATCTCATCATATCTTACAGCAATCCCACCAAGATCCTTCGCCATCTCCTCTGCGCGCTCAAAAGTTCTGTTTGCGATGTAGATTGCATCAATCCCCCTGGTTGCAAGCGCCTTACCAGCAAGGTTTGCAATCTCGCCTGCACCGATTATCAGGATCTTCTTATCATCAAGTTTTCCAAGAATCTCCTCTCCAAGATCCACAGCCGCCGATCCAATCGATATTGAACCTTTGTTTATGTCAGTCTCAGATCTCACACGCTTTCCAACCCTTATCACTTTCTTGAAGACAAGATCGAGCGTATCTCCAACTGTGCCACTCTTCTTTGCAATCTCAAACAAGTCTTTGATCTGTCCCAGGATCTGATCCTCACCCACCATCATCGACTCTAGCCCAGATGAGAGCCTGAGCAGGTGGAATAACGATCGCCTGTGGTCGTGTATCTCTATGAGATCGAGCAGCCCTCCACGCTTTGCCATCGCAAGAAGTTCATCAAAGACCTTTTTGCCGTCGGATGATACGATATAGACCTCGACACGGTTACAGGTCTTTAATGCAACACACTCGGATACGAGTTCGTTCGATGCGATCATCCGATTAAGGTTTGAAATATCCCCATGCCAGGCTCGCTCTATGTCACTTACATCAGCTGTTTTATGGGTGATCAGCATGCTCCAGATCTCTTCCATCGCGATAGCGCCTCCGCCTTCCTTAAAATCTGATACCAGTCTTCTTATATTCTCTTTCGCTGAAGAGAATAATAAAATTATCTATTCCGATCTCATTTGAGATTTGTTTAATAATTTCTTCGCACTCCTCTCTGCTCTTTCCATGAACCATCGTAAATAGGTTATAGTGCCAGTCATCGACTCTTGGCCTTTCATAACAGTGTGTAACCTCAGAAAAGTTTGCACAGATCAATCCAACCTCTTCAACTCGATCATCAGGGACATCCCAGACGCACATCGCGTTTGCGTCGATACCGACCTTTAAATGTGCGATCGAAGCCCCAAACCTCCGTATCTTACCCTCATCAAGGAGTTTATTCAGTCGATCAAGTACCTCCCCCTCATCAAGCCCCATCGATTCTGCGATCTCAGAAAAAGGCTTCTTTACAATCGGAATCCCGTTCTGAATTCTCTTCAGGATCTCAAGATCTGTCCTGTCCATATATAAACCTCACAGCCTGAACTCAACCCCAATCTTGAATAGTCGTCGGGTTGGAAGTTCGATCAAGGGATAATTTATCCCAGTTCTGATCTCATCGAGTATTTCATCAAGGTCATCGCGATCTTTTGCAGATACCGTGAACCACAAATTGTAGGGGATACCTTCAGCAACCCTCAGATAGTTATGGGATACTTCATCAAAGCTGTTGATGTATGTTGCCACCCGGTAGAGTTCCTCCTCTGGAACTGAGATCGCAGCGAGTGTACCCACCATACCAAGTGCTGTGGCATCAATGATGGGTCCAACCCGCCTGATATACCCATCATTAATAAGTGATCTTATCTCGCTGATTACCACATCTTCATCCACACCAAGACGCTTTGATAACTCAAGAAAAGGTCTTTCAACAACCTGTAGACCGATCTGAAGCTCGTTCAAGATTTTCTTTTGAAGTTCATTCATCCTGTGCCCTTTTCAGTGATTTGGATACAGATTCTCCGACTGGGGTTGTTGGGATATAAGCTCCACCTGTAAAGACAAGCCCGCACTTTGAACACTTCCAGATCCCGGTTCCAAGTCTTGAAACAAACGGTCTGTTACAGGAGGGACAAACATGCATTGCCCTCATCTGCTCTTCGACATCAGCTACAAGCTTACGTATCTTTCTACCATATCTCGCCCCAAATCTACCCGCTGATCTGGATTTACGACCTTTCTTCGTATATTTCTTAGCCATCCTTCTCCACCTGTGCTTATCCAGTTAACCTATTTCTGCAGGAGTTTAAATATCTTTATCTCCTCAAAACCCGATACGATACATCACGACGTAGAAGAGGAGCATCATGAGGAAGACGTTGACGACCATCGATATCAGAAGCAGGATATAAAGTAGGGGATCTTTGAATGAGAAGACGTCAGCCCATGTTGTCTTTTCGAGTTCATCCCAGGACTTGAACCACTTCTTCAGCCTGGTTGAGCTTGTCGCGGATGATACCTGTATCTTATCACTGACCCTGAATATTGAGCCCATCGTCGTCTGAATCGCGTTCTCAGTTTCAGGCGTTGTTGTTCCCTCAACAAGAAGATAAAGGCTTGTACAGCCCTTTTCAGGTACCCTGTTATTGAGGTTCCGAAGTACCTTTATGAGCCGATCTGCGGAGTCATAACTCAAGGCTGCATTGACATCATCAAAGGCGATCACCGCTCGCCCAATCTTCTTGATCACATAATCAATTGTTAGAAAGATACAGTTGTAATCGGTTGGTGTGTTGCAGTATACCGTCTGCTTTTCATTTTTGGGGAGTCCTATCATCGAGCTTATCATATCTATGCACCAGAAGTTCTCTATGATCGGGATATTGTAGGATTCAAACCGCTCTTTAACTTTCCTTGGGGTGGAGTTGTAGCAGAGCCATACGATACCATCGATATCTTCGTTAAGGCTGTAAAGGTCGTATGCGAGTTTGTAGAAGTATCGCTCAACCATCGCCGATCGCCGACCGAGAACGAGTGTGCTACCATCTTCAAGAAATCCTTTTACAACTTCCTCTCGCTCTTTATCTCGATCCGTAAAGATCATATAATCGAAATCCCCATTCTCATTCACTGAATATCACGCTATACTTTGAATGAACTTTTATTCCCTGATCAGTGACCTCATACTGGCGAATTTCTCTTGAGTGCTCGATCCACCGCATCTTGCTTATCTGAACGACATGTAAAAGTTCACTCAGATCTCTTGACTGTAGCCTCCTCAGGAGGATAACACCATCGGTGACATAGTCTGCGATCCCGTACCTTGTGCCATCACCATCCGTTGATGCCTCCGCGGTCATGATTCCTGTTGCTCCACTGTCTTTTATCGCCTCGTAGAGGTTGAGTACCCGTCCCCTCCGTTCTATATCGGTCTGACAGAGATCGTTGAACTCAGTTATTGAGTCTATGATGACAAGGTCTGCACTGGATCGCTTGACGACATGTGGAAGCTTCTCAAGGAAGTCTGATGTTAAGTTCACCACATCGATCAGCCTTGGCTTCATCATAACAAGATCTCCTGAATCGATGAAACGATCGACGTCCCAGCCAAAGAACTTTGTATTCGCCTTCAATGCCTCTGGATCCTCACCTGCACTGATGTAGAGGCATTTCTTCCCCTTCAACAGATTAGTATAAACAAACTGCATCGAAAGAATCGTTTTTCCAGCACCAGCAGGTCCAGCAATGACCACGGCATGATTTACAGGAATTCCTCCCCCCAGCATCTCATCCAATCCATCTATCCCGGTTGTAAGCCGTTCCATATAAAATCCCCCTCTTAGTTTCGCTTCTTCACATCAAGCTCATAGTTCTTTACGCCCTTCTCAAACCTTCGAACTGCAACACCATAAGCCATGATGATCGATAGCTTTGATGAGAGATCCATACCGATAAAATCCTCCTCGATCTCATCGAGAATGCCAACAGGGATCTCCACTTCAACAGTTACAGTTTCACGCTCGCCACGCTTCTTCAGCCCGTCGAGAATCTTATCGATCCCGATCTCCTTCAAGACTGTGCGGTGGATGATTAATACAAACCCCTCTATCAACTCTTTGGTCGATTCCCTGTCAAAGATCTCCATCAAATAATTATCGATGAGAATTTATATAACTTTAACCTCGCACACCTGTTGTAGCGTCCGGAAATTTTTGCCGGGGTGTTCACCGGAACCCGTGTCATTTGTTTATCAAATAGACCTCTTGCATAATATTCATATTCAGACCAACTCCTTTTATAATATTCCATATTCCCAGACTATTTCTGAAACAGGGATTCTTGAGCCTCTGGTCAGGAAATGCATCCCCCGCTCTAAAAGAAGATACACAGGAAGACGATATGATACGATGAGCTGGAGTTTAATCGTGTAGGGGGTCTAATATATACACTACGCTTACTTCAGGTTCCTCATAAGCTCATCCAGTGATCTCGTATTCAGGACATCCTCGGGCTCAAGCCACCCGCGCCTCGCTGTTGCAACTCCAAAGGGCATAAGCTCCATCTGCGATATATCGTGAGCATCTGTTGAGATTGCAACCTTGACACCTTTTTCCTTTGCATATCGCGCATGAATATCTTTAAGATCAAGCCTTCTCGGGTTTGCATTGATCTCAAGGATCGTTCTGGTATCTCTTGCCGCATCGAGCACCGCCTCGATATCCAGATCATACGGGTCTCTCTTCCCGATCAGCCGCCCTGTCGGGTGTGCGATTATATCAACGTGTGGATTTTTTATTGCACTTATTATGCGTCTCGTCATCGCATCTTTGCTCTGTGAGAACTTTGTATGAACCGCTGCAAGAACAATATCAAGCTTCTCAAGGATCTTATCAGGAAGATCGAGTGTATTATCAGATCTTATATCAACCTCGATACCTGTTAGCACCTTGAAATCACTTAAATCCTCGTTTATGCGCTCAATCTCAATTATCTCATCAAGAAGTTTCTCTTCGTTAACGCCTCTCGTGATCCCAATCGCGGGTGAGTGGTCACAGATCGCTACATACTCATAACCCAGCGAGCGTGCTTTATCCACCACCTCCTCGATCGAATTTTTCCCATCGCTCCATCTCGAGTGAATATGAAGATCTCCTTTGATACGGTTAAGTTCGATAAGGTCTGGAAGCTCACCCTCGATCGCGGCCTCAATCTCTCCCTGATCCTCTCTCAATTCGGGCGGGATGAAAGGTAGACCAAGCGCCTCATATACCTCCTCCTCACGCTTCCCTGCAACCGGCTGATCCCCCTTAAAAACCCCATACTCATTGAGCTTGAGTCCCTGTTTAAGCGCAAGTTCGCGCAGTTTGATGTTGTGAAGCTGCGATCCTGTGAAGTACTGAAGCGCAGATCCAAAGCTATCATCTCGGACAACCCTGAGATCTACCTGCGTATCATCCATGATCACGCTGGACTTTGTATCTCCACTTGCAATTATCTCGGTTATCCCATCAAGCGCTTTAAACGCACTCATAACCCTGGAAGGGTTCTCTGATGCAACGAGTATATCAATATCTCCGATCGTCTCTCTCATCCTGCGGATACTACCTGCAAACGCGATTCTCTCGACTGCATCGAGATTTTCAAGTGATTTTACGATGTTTTTAGCCTGAAAATACGCTTTTCCAAGTGGAATCCGCTCTTTGTGCCTCCTGTATTGTTCGATACCTTTCAGGATCCTCTCTTCAGTCTTTCTTCCCATCCCGAAGAGGTGTTGCAGCCTGTGATTCTTTGCAGCCAGTTCAAGCGATTCTATGTCAGTGACGTTGCACTCATTGTAAAGCTTTGAAACCGTCTTTGGACCAACGTTTGGGATTGAAAGGAGTTCAAGAACCCCTTCTGGGACTGAAGTTCGTAGTTCTTCATAATATTCAAGCTTCCCGCTGGTTATGATTTCATGAATCTTCTTTGCAAGGGCGTCTCCGATCGATGGCAGTTTTTTAAGTTCAGTCACCGATGAAAAATCTGAAAGATCTTGTGTTAAGCTCTCAATTGTCCTTGCCGCTTTTCTATATGCTCTGATCTTAAATTTATCCCCCTCTTTCACCTCTAAAATGTCTGCGATCTCATCAAAGATACGTGCAATCTCTTTGTTTGTGATCATACAGAGTTATTATTTCATGCTATACTAATAAATACTATAGGAGAATAATCAACCGTGGGGATTTGTGATGTTGGAGAAATCTGTTGTCTGGTTACAGGATGTAGGTTCTTCTGATCTTAGGCTTGTTGGTGGAAAAGGGGCGAGTCTCGGTGAGATGATGAGTATAGGACTCCCTGTCCCTCCTTCCTTTGCGGTTACAGCGATGGCGTTCAGAGCGTTCATAGATGATACGGGGATCGCTGATCGGCTATTCAAGGCGCTTGAGATTGACGTGAATGATACCAGGGTACTTAAAGAAGCTGAAAATGCAGCAAAGGAGCTTATACTAATGACAGAGATGCCATCTAAGCTGAAAGAGAAGATCCTCGATTATTATGATACGATGTGCAAGAACGAGGGGGGAGAGGTCTATGTTGCTGTCAGATCATCAGCTACCGCGGAAGATCTTCCAGATGCGAGCTTTGCAGGACAGCAGGATACTTTTTTAAATATAAAGGGTGGAGAAGCGGTTATTGATGCAGTCAAGAGGTGCTGGGCTTCGCTTTACAACTCGCGCGCGATTTTTTACCGTATTGAGCACAATTTCAACCATCGTGAAGTCGATATCTCGGTGGTCATACAGAAAATGGTCGACTCAAAGAAAGCGGGCGTCATGTTCACCCGTGATCCATCGACTGGTGCGATGACCTCGATTATAGAAGCTTCATGGGGGCTTGGAGAGGCTATTGTCTCAGGTTCTGTATCACCTGACCATTATGTTGTCGATCGAAGCTCAAAGAAGATCATAAATCAGATGATCCCAACAAAGGATAAGATGTACATCAGAGACCCAGAAACGAGGGAGACTGTTGTCGTGCCAGTTCCTCAGGGTATGCGGGATGCGCGGGTTTTGACAGATGGCGAGATCATGAAGCTTGTTGAGTTTGGTGAGATTGTTGAGGATCATTACGGGATAGCACAGGATGCAGAGTGGGGGATCGACGAGGCAGGTAAGATCTACATGTTACAGTCACGCCCGATCACAACGATAAAAGATGTATCTGAACCGTCAGAATCCAGCGAACCTGTTGAAGAGGAGATCATACTTGTTGGACTTGGTGCAGCTCCTGGAATAGCTACTGGCAAGGTTAAGATTGTAAGAAAGATCGATGAGCTTCCAAAGGTTGAAGAAGGAGATATCATGGTCACAAAGATGACGACCCCTGATATGGTACCTGCGATGAAGCGTGCAGCAGCGATCGTGACCGATGAAGGGGGGCTTACCTGCCATGCAGCGATCGTATCAAGGGAGCTTAGCACACCTGCAGTCGTCGGGACAAAGAAAGCCACAAGTCTTCTCAAGGATAAGATGATCATCACCGTCGATGGTGAGAAGGGCAAGATCTACAGAGGGAGCCTCATCAAGGAGAAGGTCCATGAAGAGGTGAAGGTCAGACCTGTAAGCTATAGACATATTACAGCGACCGAGGTGAAGGTAAATATCTCAATCCCTGAAGCAGCGGAGAAGGCAGCAGCGACTGGTGCAGATGGTGTCGGGCTTTTGAGGATCGAACACATGATTCTCGGCTTGAACAAACACCCGTCCCTCTACATCGCTGAAGGGAAGGAGGATGAGTACATCAATGAGCTTGTCAAGGGAATCAAGACAGTTGCCGATGCTTTCTACCCAAAACCTGTATGGGTAAGGACGCTTGACGCTCCAACAGATGAGTTCCGTTCGATGAAGGGTGGGGATGATGAACCTATCGAGCATAACCCGATGCTTGGATGGCGTGGGATAAGACGAGATCTTACATATACCGAGCACTTTAAGCTTGAGCTTGGTGCCTTTAAGAAACTATTTGAGCTTGGGTACAGGAACGTTGGGATCATGCTACCACTCGTACAGCATCCATCAGAAGTTAAGAGAGCAAAGCAGATCATGGAGGAAGTAGGGCTTGATCTTGAGACCACGACACTCGGGATCATGATCGAGACACCCGCTGCTGCGATCATAATTGAGGAATTTCTCGATGTGGGGCTTGACTTTGTATCATTCGGTACAAACGATCTGACACAGTACACGCTTGCGATCGACCGTAACAACGAGAATGTGGCAAAGCTCTACAACGAGCGCCATCCCGCAGTGATGAAACTGATCGAGTATGTGATCGGGGTTTGCAGGGAGCGGGGTGTGATGACCTCAATATGCGGACAGGCTGGGTCAAAACCAGAAATCGTAAAGAAACTCGTGGAATTCGGTATATCGAGCATCTCTGCAAATATCGACGCTGTTGATGCTGTTCGCCACACGGTAGCTATAGAAGAGCAAAAGCTCATCGTAGAACTCGTGAGATCGAATAGGGGGCTGATTGATAAATAGGGGGTAAGTCCCCTTTTCTATTGCGTCTTCATAAAGATCTCAATGGAGGATACGCTGATCATATCTCCTTTGCTACCTTTAAGTTCCTCAGTTGCGATTTCAATCTTGTCTATCCCAACATTCGGCATGAACTTGTTCCTGACAACCTCAGCGGTATCGACCGCCCTTGAGATTGCACGACCGCGTGCCTTTACCACTACCTCATCACTACCATCGTTGAACTGCGTTACTACTGCAAGCACATAGCTCATCACAGGTTTGTTGCCAACGTATATCACATTGTCTTCTGCCATTATTCATCGTCCTCCAATCGACTGTCTTAGTATAGACGTTTATTTCTTCTATTTGTAATATTTAAGTTTATCTTTTTACAACATCTACATACTCATCCTTGTCAATGATCTCAACCTCCTCTTCGACCGCTATATAGCCATCAAGGTCAATGAGCGTCCTTATCGCACCAGATCCACCGAAGACTGGAGTTGCAATGTATTCTCCCCCATCCTCACCACGATCGAGTTTCACGGGTATAAACTCATATCTACCTTTTGCAGAGTGTAACCTGCAACCCATCCTCGCTCTTATTTTTCCTGCATCTCGTGGCTCAATACGTGTCATATCCCTTATTACAGGCTCGATCAACTTCTCAAAGGTTATCATCGCAGATACCGGATAGCCAGGAAGCCCGAATAGACAGACGCCTTTGCAAATCCCAAATATGAACGGCTTTCCAGGTTTTATCATGACCCCATGTATCAGAAGCTCGCCCAGGTTCTCAACAACCCTGTAGAGAATATCCCCCTTTCCCGCGGAGGTACCTCCAGATAAGATGATAATATCAAACCCTTCCTCGATCGCGCCGCTTACTGCCTCGATAAGCTCATCAAATTTATCCCTCACTCGCCCTTTAAAGATCGCATCCGCCCCGAGATCGAGGAGTTTGGTCGTAATCATGTACGTATTCGCATCAAAGACCTTACCAGGGGTGAGCTTTTTTCCTGGAAGCTCAAGTTCATCTCCTGTTGAGATTACAGCAACCTTCGGCTTTCTTACGACCTTGATCTGATCAAGACCAAGCGCAGCAAAAACCCCGATCTCACGTGGATGAATCCTCTCTCCTTTCCTGAATACCAGATCATCTTTCCTGATATCAGCTCCCCTGACCTGGATGTTCTCACCAGGCACAACAGACCTGTGAGCTATAACCTCTTCATCACTGACTCGATCTGTATGCTCTACCATTAAAATCGCATCCGCCCCCTGGGGTATTGGTGCACCTGTTGCGATCTCAACAACCTCTCCACCACCAACCTCAAAATGCCTTGAATCACCGGCTCTAAGCGATCCAAGAACCTTAAATCTGATTCCTACCTCTTCAGACGCCCCAAATGTATCTTCTGCTACAAGCGCATACCCATCCATGAGCGCACGGTCCCAGGGCGGGAGATCGATCGGTGCATAGAGATCCTCAAAAAGAATCCGAGAGGATGCATCCATGAGTGAAACCATCTCAGAACCCTCAAACTTCGGGACATTAGCATCGATGATCTTTTGCGCCTCCCCAATCGGGATAAGCCTCAGAAATCCATCTCCCATCTATAAAACCTCCTTTATGTGACTTAAAAGTTCTTGCAAACCCATATACCTTACTGACCAATACTTTAATAATAGATTGCCGATAATCCGCAAATATGTATCACGACGTGATGACACCTGTTGAGCGATTTCATGCAGTGATGGAGAAGAACCCGGTTGACCGCATTCCTGTCACGCCTCTCACCCAGACCGGAACCGTGGATCTGATGGAGGCGAGCGGTGCACACTGGCCAGAGGCGCATAAAGATCCTGAAAAAATGGCAAAGCTTGGTTGGGCTGCGTATGAGATCGCAGGGCTTGAAGGTGTGAGAATTCCATTTTACATCTATGCCGAGTCTCAAGCCTGTGGTGCTGAACTTACGAAATGGAAGAAAGATAACCAACCTGTCTTAAAGAAGGCGGCTGTCTCTTCGCTTGAGGATATTGATAGACTGGAGATTCCTGATCCAGAGCGAGACGGGCTTATGCCGCAGATACTCGAGGCAACCAGGATTCTTGCATCCAGATGTAGCGTTGAGAAGATACCACTCATATTGACCGTCATCGCACCAACCGCACTCACGCTGAACGCGGGTATGACAGACCTGATGTATTCAGTGCTCTGGTTTAAACGGAATCCAGAAGAGATCGAGAAACTCATGAAGAAATGTCTCGAGATCGGTGTGGTATATGCAGAGGCTCTGATTGATGCAGGGGCTGATACTATCCTGTACAATGGTGCGTTTGACGCAGGGGTTGCACCAGCCGATTATGAGAAGATGCCGCTCAAGTACAACAGGGAAGGTGTGAAGAAACTCAAGGAACTTGGTGCATACGTCGTCTATCATAGCTGCATGGATATAAAAGGTGTTTTTCCACATCTTTTGAAGCTTGATGCGCATGCGATAAGCCTCTCGCAGGAGATGGATATGAAAGATGCGAGAGCGATCGCTGGAGAGGATACGATCATCGCAGGGAATATCGATCCGACCTACACGCTGATAAAGAAGTCGCCAGAAGATGTTATTGAAGCGTGCAAATATTGTATCGATGCAGGTTCGGATGTTTTATGCCCTGGATGTGGATGGGGACCAAAGACCCCACTTATCAATATGAAAGCGATGGTGAAAGCAGGGAAGGAATATGGGCAGAACGCAAGGCTTGCAAAGAAAGCGCTGTAGAATCCAAAGACTTTAATATCTAATCGAATAACCCTAACTTCAGGGTTGAGATATATGGCGCGATTCTCAGAAGCAGAGGCAAGGATACTTAACATGAAGATTTGCACTCACTGCAATGCAAGAAATCCAATTCGAGCAACGAGATGCAGAAAATGTGGATACAAGGGGCTTAGAATGAAGTCCAGGGAGCGGAAACGGTAGTTTTTACTCATAGTAGGGGCAGTAGGGTAGCCTGGTCGATCCTCGAGCCTTTGGGAGGCTTGGACTGCAGTTCAAATCTGCGCTGCCCCATTTTCGATCTTAGCTATTTGGAGATGAGATATATTGAGGGCCGCCATCATCCTTGCAGGCGGAACAAGTTCAAGGTTTGGTTTCAGAGATAAATCCTTGATTGAGCTTTATGAAGAACCGCTTCTCGCTCATATCCTTCGTAAGGTTAAAGGCATTGTTGACGAGGTTGCCCTCTCTTTTCAATCCAAAGAACAGGCAGAGCGCGCAGTTAAGATCCTCGGATTGAGAGATACCAGGATCGCGATCGACAACGTGAAGGGATACGGCCCCATCGCAGGTATCAACGCGGGGATGAGGGTTGTTAAGTCAGATTCTGTCTTTCTCACAGGGTGTGATATGCCAAATCTGAATTCTGATGTGATTGAAGTTTTATTTGGGCTCATTGAGGATTACGATGCTGTTGTTCCGATATGGAAAAACGGGGACCTGGAAGGGCTTCACAGCGTTTATATGAGGGATGCTACACTTCGTGCAACAGAAGAATGCATCAGGCTCGGCGAGAGAAGGCTTTCTGACTTTATAAATCGGCTCAATGTGAGGTATATACCAGTGGACGAGATTCGCAAGTTTGACCCGCATCTTCTAACATTCTCGAATATCAACAGTGAGGAGGATTTGCATTCATATTTGCAAACTCAGCCGAAAAAATAGGATCTTTGTAGACGCATTATCCCCAAATGTGATCACTGTCCTATCTGATATTTATTTCGATAGAACGCCCGCTCTGCGTCTCTAACTCATCAATCTACAAATACGCTTTCTAACTCTTTTTCAAGCTGAGAGATACATTCTGGTGGCTTTTTCCACAATAAGTAAAAAGACAATTGGTTCCCATCAATCCCCGGATATGATTTCAGCTCTTTCGGCTCAGTAAGATCTCATTTTTTGTGATTGATGACCCTGAAGTCGATGATCACCTTTGCACCGTATATTCTTCTCTCCTTCCCGTTACACCCTTATTCCCCACTTCTTAGCAGCTCGTATATCAGTTTGAGATTATAACCTCGTGACGGTTGAGGTTTATCTCCTTGATAACCCCTTTTACTTCTTTCCTCTCCCCGAGAATTCCAAAGAGCTGGATCTTATCACCATCAATCAGAACCTGCACAACCTCTTCCATAACAAGCTCACGCGTTCCATCGTGTTCAAGAATTATATTTGACTCACACATCTCAAGCCACCATTAAATGTTGGGCGAGAAAGTATATAGCGTATTCGCAAAGATCTCTTTTCAAAGTCCCATCTTTCCTGGATTCATTATGCCTGTGGGATCGATCGCTCGTTTAATCGTTCTCATAAGCTCAAGCGAACCTGGATGCTCTTTCTTTAGATAAGAAGCTCTTATCACCCCAACGCCATGCTCACCCGTGATCGATCCCCCCAGTTTTAGTGCAGTGGTATATATCTCTTCGCTCATCTTGAATAGTCTTTCCCACTCGGATTCATCCTGTACATCGATCGCCATCGCGGTATGAAGATTACCATCACCGATGTGTCCGTACGTGATTATCTCAATCCCAAACTTCTCTGAGATACGCTCAATCTCTCGAAGCATCCGAACGACATTTTTTATCGGTAGAATTACATCCTCAGACTCATAGACTCGCACAGAACCCTCTTTATGCCGGGTTATAACCACACCGATCATCCTTCGTTTATCCCAGATCTCAGCCTGCTCACTTTCTGACTCAACGATTCTGCATTCGGCACCAAGTCCTTCACAGACCTCAATAACCTTCAAAGCCGCTATCTCAGCCTCATCCTCCATCCCATCAAGCTCAAATATGATGAGTGGCTTCTCGCCAAGCCCGATCGCAGCGATTGCAACCTCATCAAGTATCTCACAGGCAGAAGGTAATATACCGCTCTTCAAGACCTCAACGACACCGCTTCCTGCACCATCAAGTGTCTCAAAGCTTGCAAGAACGAGATACCTCGATTCGGGAAGCGCCCTGAGCCTCAGTCGAGCACGGGTCACAATACCAAGCGTTCCTTCAGATCCCACAAACAACCGCTTCAGGTCGTAGCCAGAGGAGGTCTTGAAGCACCTCGATCCCGTATTCACGATCTCGCCTGTGGGTAAAACAACCTCAAGCCCAAGCACATAGGAAGATGTTGTACCGTACTTGACAGACCGCATCCCGCTTGCATCATTCGCGATCATGCCCCCGATCGTGCACATCTCACTGCTTCCAGGATCAGGTGGAAAAAAGAGACCATACTCAAATAGTGCCTCGTTCAGCCCTGCATGAATAACCCCAGGCTCAAGGAGTACCTGCATATTCTCATGATCAATCTCAATGACCTGATCCATCCCTGTCATGTCAAGCACGATCCCGCCATGAAGCGGAACAGCTCCTCCAGTAAGCCCTGTGGCCGCACCACGGGGTGTAACAGGAACCTTCATCTCGTGTGCAACCTTCAAAATCTCTGATACCTCACTCGATGATGAGGGTCGAATCACACTAAAAGGTGGATGCGCTGTTTTTATGTAAGATGCATCCCTCGAAGAACAATAAAGCTCTGCAGGGTTATTTGAGATTCTATCTGGCGCGATTATCTTGCACAAACGCCTGTAGATCTCATCTTCATCGTATCTGCATTCCTGCATCATTCTTCCTCTCATTAACTCTTCTCGCGATAAGTCCTGCGAATATTCCTGCACCGATCCCATTATCGATGTTCACGACCGCAACCCCGCCAGAACAGCTCTGGAGCATTGAGAGAAGTGCAGAAAGACCTTTGCCACCTGCACCATAACCCACGGACGTTGGAAGCCCTATTACAGGAACGTCAACAACCGATGCAACAACAGATGGGAGCGCCCCCTCCATCCCAGCAACAACGATTATAACAGCGATATCTGCTTCCATCATCATAGAAAGTGGTTCAAATAGCCTGTGAATCCCCGCAACACCCACATCGTACGCGACTATCACCTCACACCCCATGGCAGATGCCACAACCCTTGCCTCTTCGGCAACCGTGATGTCTGATGTCCCTGCCGTGATTATCCCGATTTTACCCTTGAAGTTTATATTGTGATCCTTCTGCCGGATTACAGCCATCTTTGCTTTTCCATTATACTCAAACGTGAGATCTTCGCCCCTAATAGCTTTATTTATCGCCTCAACATTCTCATCATTCATACGACTTACAAGTGCGATCCCGTGTTCTTTGGCCATCTCGATTGCAAGCTCCGCTACATCCTCACTCGCCTTCCCAGATGCAAGTATAACTTCGGGGACGCCCCTCCTGTTCCATCTTCCTGTATCCAGCCTCGCAATCTCACCGATTTCTCTTATGGCATCGGTCCTGAGGGTTTTTACCGCCTCCTCAACAGTGATCTCTCCTTGAGCGAGCGATCTAAGTATCTCTTCCATCTTTACCACTCAAAGATGCTTATGGGCACTCAATATATTTATTATACTCGGAGACACAAATACAGGTAATGCTCGGCAAACTTGAGGAATCTCTAAAGTCGGTTGTAGATCGAATCGCAAGATCAAATCGGATCGACGAGGCTACCGTCAGCAAAATTGTGAAGGATATTCAACGTGCAATGCTCCAGGCTGATGTGAACGTTAAGCTTGTTATGAGCTTATCTTCAAAAATCAAGGAGCGATCGCTGAAAGAGAAACCGAAGCTCAATCCACGGGAACACGTGATCAAGGTCGTCTATGAAGAACTTGTCAATATCATCGGGGAAAGTACACCGATCGAGCTTAAGGCTCAGACGATCATGATGGTCGGACTTCAGGGGTCTGGAAAGACGACATCGACCGCAAAGCTTGCACGATACTTCCAGAAGAAAGGGCTCAAGGTTGGGGTTATAGCTGCTGATACCTTCCGCCCAGGTGCTTACGATCAGCTCCAGCAATTATGCGAGGATGAAGGGATCGCATTCTATGGCGAAAAGGGAGAAGAAGATGCTGTAGGGGTTGCAGCTCGTGGTATCGAAGAATTTGATCGGTTTGATGTCAAAATTGTGGATACCGCGGGCCGGCATGCGCTTGAGGACGATCTGATTGAGGAGATGATCAATATCAAGAATGTGATACATCCTGACCACCGATTCCTTGTGATGGATGCTGCAATCGGACAGCAGGCAGGCGAACAGGCTAAACGATTTCATGAGGCAATCGAGATCACTGGTATCATAATCACAAAGCTTGATGGGACCGCAAAAGGTGGGGGAGCGTTATCTGCCGTGGCTGAGACCGGCTCTTCAATCGCATTTATCGGGACAGGTGAGAGCGCAGCTGACTTTGAGCGATTTGAGCCAGAGGGCTTTATATCGCGGCTTCTTGGGATGGGAGATATAAAAGCCCTCATCGAGCGGGCTGAGGAGACACTGAAAGCAGAAGAGGTTGATCTTGAGGCGATGGTGAAGGGTAGGTTCACGCTGAGAGATATGTACGCGCAGCTTGAGGCGGTGAATAAGATGGGACCGTTAAAACAGCTTATGCAGATGCTACCCCTGGGAAGCCTGGGGATCAAGATCGATGATGCAGCATACGAAGTCACAAAAGATAAGCTTGGAAGCTACAAGGTAATCATGGACTCGATGACGAATGACGAACTCGATAACCCAAAAATAATGGACGGTTCGAGGATAAGACGGGTTGCAAGAGGTTCAGGGATGCGTGTTGAGGATGTGAACGAACTTCTGAAATATCACCGTATGATGCAGAAAGCGATGAAGGGGATGCAGGGCATGCTTGGTGGTGGGGAAAAACTCAATACAAAGCGGATGATGAAGAAGTTTGGGATGGGATGAGGTTTTATATCAGGACATTCGGGTGCACGGCAAATAATGGTGATTCCAAGCGAATAGAGGCTTTACTTGAAGCACGGGGTGGTGTAAGCGTAGATCAATGGATGAACGCAGATACGGTTGTTGTAAACACCTGCACGGTCACAAAAAGAACAGAGCTGAATGTTATCAGGTTCATAAAGAAGATGCAGGAAGCCAATAAGACTCTCATCCTTGCAGGATGTATGACCGCGGTTTGGCCAGACACCCTTGGCAAGAAGAAGGATTTTCTACAGATCATAACACCCCGCTCGATCGATACGCTCCCGCAACCTGCAGGTATCGATGGCGTGATCGGTGTCGTGAACATCGCTCAGGGGTGTCTTGGAGACTGTACGTACTGTATCGTGAAAGGAGCGCGTGGGGATCTTGTGAGCGCGAAATTGGATGATATAACCTCAACGGTCAGACGTTTTGTCGATCTGGGTATGCGTGAACTGCGGGTCACATCCCAGGACTGCAGTGCTTATGGAAGGGATGGTGGTGGGATCGACCTCTCAGATATCTTAAAGGCTGTATCTTCGATTGAAGGAGATTTCAAGGTGCGAGTCGGGATGATGAACCCTGATACCCTGCTTCCAATCCTTGATGACGTGATACTTGCATTCAAAGCAGATAAGATCTTTAAGTTCGTCCATATCCCGGTCCAGTCGGGTTCAGATCGGGTTCTTGCCATGATGAGAAGGGGATACACCGCACGTGAGTTTGAGCTGATCGTTGATAAATTCAGATCTGCGTTCGATGATATGATACTCTCAACAGATTTCATCGTGGGTACACCCTATGAGCGGGAAGAGGACTTTGAAGCGTCGGTTGAACTTCTCAAAAGAACCAAGCCTGAGAAGGTTAATATCACGAGGTTCTCGCCAAGACCAGGTACACCTGCAGCAGCGATGACTGATATACCAGAGCGGGTCAAGAAAGATCGTTCGAGACGGCTAACCAAAGAATATCGTAATCTTCTGAAAGGACAGGATAAATTTGTAGGAAAGGTATTTGATGTTATCGCAACCCAGCGCGGAATCAGGGGCGGTGTTATCACAAGGGATGATGCCTACAGATACATACTTGTTAGAGATGGGCTTGAACCCGGCGAGGATGCAAGGGTGAAGGTAACTGAATCAAGGGCGGTGTACCTTGTGGGTGAGGTTGTGTGAGGTTTCGATACATACACCCCTGTCGCTACAAAAATTAATTTAAAGACCTATATAATACTTTTTAGACATATACAATTTTTTTAAATCTTATAAATCCATAAACAACAATCTTTTTATATCGATCACAGAGACGATAACGTAGATCATTTAAAAAGGAGGTGAAAAAATAAAAAAGTTAAAACAGCATAAGTTATACATATCAGTCTTCCTGGTTTTAACTATTCTTTCAGGCACAACCACGGCGGTAGCAGGACCTCCCTCATCAATCACAATCTCAGCAGATCCTGAGGACGTGATACTCGGGAATACATCAACGATAACGGTGACCCTCTATGATGCAAATGGAAGCCTGGCAGACGATGCAAATGTGACGTTTACAACAGACTTTGGTGCATTCACAGAAAATAATTCCTCAACATATACAACCATGACAAGTGGTAGCAATGCAACAGCACACCTCAACGCATCATCAGAGGTATCGGTGATAACAGTTACAGCAAATGTTACATCAAACAATTCGATCAACGACACAACAAATGTCTGTTTCCAGTGCAATGAATCCGCAAGAAACATCGATCTCACAGTAACACCTTCAGTCTGTCGAGCAGATAATGATCACACGCCTCTGGTACTTGCAAGGGTAACCGATTACTGTGGAAATCCAAAGAGCGATACATGGGTTGATTTCACATTCAACGACTCTGCTGATATTTACAAGCAGAAGACAAACACCACAGGATATGCGCGCTTCAACATATCAGCAACCGCGGCAGTTGCAACCTACAACATAACAGCAACGATCAACGGTACATCAATAACAGATACCAAAACCGTGACCTTTGAGCCTGTAAATCTCCAGCTTCTTGTAGCACCAGAACCTTCGGTTGTTGCATACCAGAACTACGGAGATACAACGGTTACAAAGAACTCAACGATCCATCTGCGCCTGAGCTATGCGGATGTAAATGGTGAGAAGTATGCGCTTTCAAATACACTCGTAAACATTACGACCACAAACGGCACGCTTGGAAATGGAACGGTGGATAATGTAACACATCTGACCACAAGAACAGACTCGAATGGCAGAGCAAGTGTGAATTTCACTTCATTCAACGGCACGCTAACCACCTCAACCAACGTCACGATCACCGCAAATGCAACCGTTAATTCAACATTTGAACCTACGGTGAATGGGTCGGCACTCATAATCGTAAAAGGGGCGCCATTCCTTGAGGTGACAACGACCTATGACCCAGCATCTCTCTCAGAAGCACAACTTCCCCACATCCTGAATGTAACACATACGATCATTGGCAAGGGTGAGCTTGGTGAGAATAAGCCTATCGATGTGATCTTTGTGATGGATAGCTCGGGAAGTATGGACTGGAATGATCCAGACGACCTTAGAATAGCTGCTGCAAAGAACTTTGTCGGAAAGATGAATGCGACCGATCAGGCAGGGGTTGTTGACTTTGACGCGGATGCAGTACTGACTCAAACCCTTGTATTCACAGATGCGAGCGGCAAGACTTTGGTCAATGCATCACTTGACGAGATAGATAGTTCTGGAAACACAGCGATCTATGATGGGATGCATGTTGCAACTGATGAGTATGCCTGTACACTCGTCAATCAATATAACCTGACTTCATTATTGGGTGGTGTAACCAATACAAGCCTTGAAGCTAACGTTACAGCAGCGTATCCACTCAGTGTGGAGTCGACACACCCGTATTCAAATAACTATGATAACACCTGGACGATCTGTCCAGAACCAGGTGCAACCGAGATCAGAGTAAACTTCACGGTCAATTTAAACTCTGGGGACTACCTCTACTTCTACAACGCAAATAATGAATCGCTTGGACGATGCAGTTATCGATGGGAGAATAACACACAGTGGTCAGCATGGGTTCAGGGCGATACGATCAGGATAAGGCTTGTTACAGATGGTAGCGGTACCGACTGGGGATTTAAGGCGTACTACGCAGAGGTTGCAGATA
>JAOQII010000022.1 GCA_026134025.1 Candidatus Syntropharchaeum sp. | reverse complement strand
TTTTGGTCAAGAAGATTTTTGATTTGCTTGTTAATTTGGTGAGGTTTGAGGGGTGGGTGGGTTTTTCAAAGTTCTCTAAAGCTTTTTGCTTCCGATCGCATTTTAGGTATCATGTCGGTAGGTACAGTTTCTTTTCTTCTATTGGCAATCACTTCCCATCCCAGAACGGCGGATAAACAACCCCTTCCTCCGTGATAATCACAGAGACAAACTCAAGCGGTGTAGCATCAAATGCAAAGTTCAAAACATCAACTCCATCAGGGGCGTTCTTGATTCCCTTGAAGTATCGAAGCTCATCCCCATCTCGCTCTTCAACCTTTATATCTGCTTCTGTGTGATCAAGATCGAATGTGGAGATTGGTGCTGCAACATAGAACGGTATCCCGTGATGCTTTGCATTTACAGCATGTGAGTATGTCCCGATCTTGTTAAATACCGCATCTTTGACGATTCTGTCCGCACCAACGATCACCTTGTCGATTAACCCCTTTCGCATGAGATATGCGGCAGATGAGTCGGTTATGAGCGTGACAGGTATTTTATCTTCCATAAGTTCCCATGCCGTGATCCTTGAGCCCTGATTGAGCGGACGGGTCTCACATGCTACGACCTCCACATGCTTTCCCTCCTCAAAGCACGATCTTATAACACCAAGTGCAGTCCCCCAGTCAACACAGGCAAGCCTCCCAGCGTTACAGTGTGTTAGAACCCTGTCCCCGTCCTTGAAGAGTTTAGCGCCATGTTTTCCAATCGCTCGATTGACCTCTACATCCTCCTCTGCCATTCTTTTTGCAAGATCGAGTGATCTCTCCATTGCGTTATCAACTGACTCACAATCTTCAACCGCAGCAAGTACACGCTCAACCGCCCACTGGAGGTTTACCGCGGTTGGTCTCGCATTTTTAAGCTCTTCACACTTCTTAAGAGCTTCTTCTATCGTGGTAGAGGTCTTGAAAGATAGAACAACCCCGAATGCAGCTGCAACACCAATTGCCGGAGCCCCCCGAACCGCAAGTGTCCTGATTGCATGAATAAGCTCATCAACTGTATTACAGAGAAGAAGATCAGGTGTATCTGGAAGCATACGCTGATCAATGAGTGTCACAGCCTCTTTTTGATCATCCCACGCGACTGTCTGCATAAATTACCCACGCCAGACTGACTTAAGCTCATTGCCGATCTTCTCTGCCGCAGAGATTGCACCATCACGAGATACAGTCTTTTTGATGTGTGATAAAACACCTCCATCATCGGTTAAAATCTCAGCAATGATCGTGATCCCTGAATCCTCTTCTGCCTCTGCATATACACCGATCGGAACTTTGCACCCTGCACCAAGTATCTCAATGATCCTTCGCTCCAGGATTGTAACAAGCCTCGTCTCCGGGTCATCGAGCTGTGATACAATCTCAGATGCCGATGTCTGGGTTTTTGCAACAACAGCGATCGTTCCCTGATTTGCAGATGGGACAAACCGTTCTGGATCAAGCCGCTCAAAGCCCAGATCAAATTTTCCATCAATCCACCCCATGCGCTCAAACCCCGCCTCTGCAAGGAGTATTGCATCATAATCTCCACGAATGAGCTTTTTAACTCTTGTATCGATATTTCCACGTATATCCTCAAGTTTCAGATCCTTTCGTTCTCGCATAATCTGGCAGCGCCGCCTCATACTCGATGTTCCAATGACAGAGCCTGCTGGAAGCTCAGATAATCTTGAGCCATCACGTGTCACAAGGAGATCACACGGCGAGTCTCTGGGGAGAATTGCGGCAATCTCAAGCCCGCGAGGTCTTTCTGTTGGTATATCCTTCATCGAGTGGACAGCGATATCAATCTCACCTCGCAGCATCACATCATCAAGCTCTCTCACGAATGTTCCAAAACCCTGAAACTCGAATAGCGGTTTATCCTGAATTACATCACCAGATGTCTTCACAATCTTTCTTGAAAACTCAAACCCCCTCTCTGAGAGCATAGCCTCAACGATCTCGGTTTGACGGACTGCAAGCGCACTCCCCCGTGTCCCGATTATGATTTTATCAGACTGCAAGCTCGTCACCAAAGGCTGTGATTGTGGTATCTATATCCTCCTCACTGTGTGCAAATGAGATGAAGTTCGTCTCAAACTGCGACGGCGGAAGGAATATGCCATGCTTAAGCATTCTACCAAAAAACTTGAAATATCCCTCCTTATCGCATTTGAGAGCCTCGGTGTAGTTTGATGGAAGTTCTCCAAAGAAGACGATGAACATCGATCCAATCCCACCAACTGCATAGTCGAGGCCTGCATCATGGATGATCTCGGCTAAAGCACTTCTCAATCGTTCACCACGTGCATTTATCACACGGTGAACATCCTCCTTTACAAGTGTCTCGATCGTGGCGATCCCAGCTGCAAGTGATAGCGGGTTGCCATTGAAAGTTCCAGCCTGATAAACCTTTCCCTGTGGTGATACGTTCTCCATAATATCGCGTCTTCCACCAACGACTCCTATAGGGATGCCAGCCCCAATAACCTTGCCGAGCGTTGTCATATCTGGCTTAACCCCGAAGTATTCCTGTGCACCGCCCATAGCAAGCCTGAAACCCGTTATGACTTCATCGAATATCAGGAGTATATCGTTTTCTGCTGTTACAGCCCTGACCTCTTCAAGATACCCTTTTTCTGGTGTGATTGTGCCGATATTACCGAGCACTGGTTCCATAATAAACGCCGCAATTTCGCCCTTATTTGCCTCTATCAGGCTCACAAGTGATTCGATGTCATTGTATGGAACCTGTAGTGTATTCTTTGTAAAATCTCGTGGCACACCGAGCGAATCGGGTACACCGAGGGTTGTAGCTCCTGATCCAGCCTTAACAAGGCACGCATCATGTGCCCCATGAAACCCACCTTCGATTTTTATGAACTTGTCCAGCCCTGTAAATCCTCTTGCAACACGAATGGCTGCCATTGTAGCCTCTGTCCCTGTATTTACAAATCGCATCATCTCAATAGCGGGGAAATACCGATTGATCTGCTCAGAAAGCTCAACTTCAAGCTCACAGGGTGTGCCATAGAGCCAGCCATCATCAAGCTGACGTTTCAGCGCCTCTTTGATTGCAGGATAACTGTGCCCAAGTATCAATGGACCATAACCCATGCAGTAGTCGATATACTCGTTTCCATCAACGTCCATGATCCTTGAACCATGGGCAGACTTTGTGTAAAACGGATATGGCTTTATCGCACGAACAGGGCTTGAGACGCCACCAGGAATGAAGTTTTTTGCCTTTTCAAATAGCTCAATCGATCTTTTCATTTCATCCATACTATATCAACCTCATCAGGTCTGTAATCAGGTATGACCTTGGACTCCTCGATCTGGAGGGTTTTTCCAGCCGACAGAAGGAGATGGCCTGTATATGCTATCATGATACCGTTATCCTTCAAAACATTTTTCGGGGGGACGGAGAATGCTGCACCCCGTGCCATACACATATCCTCAACCATCTCTGCGAGCCGCCTGTTTGCACCAACCCCGCCGACAAGCAGCACCTCATCCTTCTCACAGTGGGCAAGTGCACGCTCAGTGACCTCTGTGAGCATCGCAAATGCGGTCTCCTGAAGACTGTAACAGACATCCTCAAGTGGATTTTCCCTTGTAGCATTGATTGCAGCAGTTGTGAGACCTGAAAACGAAAAATCCATTCCTTTAACAACGTACGGGAGTGGTATATACCTTCTTGAAGCTGATGCAAACACCTCAATCTTCGGACCTCCAGGATGGCTCAATCCAACTCCACGAGCGAACTTATCAAGCGCGTTCCCTATCCCGATATCGAGTGTCTCACCAAAGATCCTGTACCTTCCAGCCCTGTATGCAAGAACCTGTGAGTTTGCACCACTGACATAGAGTGTCACGGGGTCTTTGAGATCGCATAACCATTTCCCAACCTCGATATGCGCGATGCAGTGATTGACACCTAAAAGTGGGATTCCAAGCTTGATCGAGAGTGTGCGTGCTGCGGTTGCAACCGTCCTGAGACATGGTCCCATACCAGGTCCCTGTGAGAATGCGATTCCATCAAGATCTGCTGGAGTGATGCCTTTTGCTGATGCTTTCTCAAATATTTCTTTTATCACAGCCTTTATCTCTGCTGCATGGTGCTGGGCTGCTTCTCTTGGATGGATGCCACTACCTTCACCGGGTACGTAGGTCGACTCTGCCTCTGCGATAATTTCTGTTTCTGATATGATCCCTGCAGATAGATTCCACGCAGTGCCCTCAATGCCGAGTATGAGCATCAGGATATGATATATCACGCGGGCTTAAAGAATCTTCTTAGAAACCTTTATATAAGATCTTGGGATAATTGTATTGGTAAGCTGATTTTCCTTATCATGTGAGGTATTTTGATGGATGATATGGCATTTAAGAAGGGTACTACTACTGTTGGGCTAATCTGTAACGAGGGAATCGTGCTTGGCAGTGAGAACAGAGCCACGATGGGGAATTTTATCGCGAGTAAAAAAGCCAAAAAGATTTATCAGATCGACGATCTTGTCGCGATGACCACAGCAGGACTCGTTGGGGATGCACAGACACTTGTGCGGTTCATCATGGTCGAGACTAACCTGTACAGGATGCGAAGAACAGAGTCGATGACCATAAAAGGTATCGTAACATTGATGTCAAATATCTTGAACGGCAACCGATTCTTCCCCTACTATGTCCAGCTTCTTGTTGGTGGAGTGGATTATGAGGGATCACACATATATTCACTCGATGCGATGGGCGGTCTCTCGAAGGAGGATGAAATCGTCTCGACGGGTTCTGGATCACCGATCGCTTATGGTGTCCTTGAAGATCGCTACCATGATGGTATGACGATCGACGAAGGGATCGAGCTTGCTGTGCGTGCACTGCATACAGCGATGAAGCGTGATTCTGCATCTGGTGAAGGAATAGATATTGTTACAGTAGAGAAAGTTGGATATAAAGAAATAGAGAAGGATAGGATCGATGCAATCAGGAGTAGTCTTTCATAAGTCTTCTTTTATCTTCTTTCTAATTTATGGATCGTTTTTAAGGGAGTTGCATATGCGTGGCAGGTGATTTACTCAAAGACCTGAAACGGCAGGTTGAAGAAGGCATACCACAAGGAGTGAGTGTATCTTTTGTGGAATTTGAAGGTCCAGAGCTTGTGATATACACCGAGGAACCCAAGAAATTCGCAGACAACGGTGATATAATTCGGAACCTCGCAAAGGATCTGCGAAAACGAATCGTTGTGAGGCCCGATCCAAAAGTTCTGGTAGATCCTGAGGAAGCAATCGAAACGATAAAGAGGATCGTTCCTGAAGAGGGTGGGGTCAATGATGCATATTTTGATCCCGATACAGGGGAGGTTCTGATCGAGGCGGACAAGCCAGGTCTTGTCATAGGGAAGTACGGCGAGACGTTGCGGGAGATCTCAAGAAACATCGGATGGACGCCACGGGTTGTGAGAGTGCCCCCGCTGCCGTCTGCAACGATCAAGAATATTCGAAGTTATCTCAGGGCGGAGAGGGACAGTAGAAAAGAGTTTCTGCGGAGGGTTGGCCAGAAAATACACCGTGATCCAACCGCAAGAGATCAGTGGATCAGAGTTACCGCGCTTGGAGGATGCAGAGAAGTTGGACGGAGTTCATTTATGCTTTCAACACCAGAAACAAAGATCTTGATTGATTGTGGTGTGAATGTTGGCTCCGGCAACAACATCTCGCCTTACCTCTACATACCAGAAGTTTCGCCGATCGATGGGATAGATGCGATCGTCCTGACCCATGCACACCTTGATCATGCGGGACTTGTACCACTGCTCTTCAAGTATGGATATGATGGACCTGTCTATACCACGGCTCCGACACGCGATTTAATGATCCTCTTACAGCTTGATTACATCGATATCGCATCCAAAGAAGGTTCAAAGATTCCGTACAGCTCTGCAATGATCAGGGAAACCCTCAAACACACGATAATCCTGAACTATGGGGAAGTGACTGATATTGCACCTGATGTTAAGCTAACACTCCATAACGCCGGGCATATACTTGGATCTGCGGTGGCACATTTCCATATTGGACAGGGAGTGTACAATGTCGCGTTCACAGGTGATATCAAGTACGAACGCACGTTGCTCTTTGATCCAACCGTGAACAACTTTCCCAGAATCGAGACGCTTGTGATGGAGTCTACGTATGGTGGGAATCGCGACTTCCAGCCATCGAGACAGGAAGCAGAATCCAAACTTCAGTCATCGATAAAGCGGACGATCGAACGAGGGGGAAAAGTTATAATTCCAGCGTTTGCGGTGGGGAGAAGTCAGGAGGTTATGATCGTACTTGAGGATGCGGTGAGAAACGAGAAGCTTTCCCGTATCCCGATCTATCTCGATGGAATGATCCTCGAGGCGACAGCAATCCATACAGCGTACCCTGAGTATCTAAACCAGAACCTCAGAAACCTGATATTTCATAAGGGCTTGAACCCGTTCCTATCCGATATATTCGTACAGGTTGACTCGCCATCAAAGCGTAGAGAGATCATCGAGAGCGATGAGAGCTGTGTGATCCTGGCAACCTCAGGGATGCTCAATGGCGGACCTGTGATGGAGTATCTCCAGGATCTCTCATCGGACGCCCGAAATATGCTTATATTCGTTGGTTATCAGGCTGAGGGCACACTTGGGCGGCGGATACAGAAAGGATGGAAGGAGATACCGTTCTCAAGTGGGGGGCGGACAGAAACGATAAAAATTAACCTTGAGGTCGTAACGAACGATGGTTTCTCAGGACACTCAGATCGAAATCAGCTATTGAATTATGTGAGGCGGATGAGACCCCAACCATCCAGGATTTTGCTCAATCACGGCGAGGAGAAGAAGTGCTTAGAGCTCGCAAACGGAATTCGTAAGAAGTTCAAGGCAGAAGTGGTCGTACCAAAGAACCTCGAGACGGTGAGACTTCTTTGAAAGATCAGGATCGTATCCTCCGGGATTCTGCGATAAAACTTGTGAAAGAGCGCTTAGCCTTGATGAAAGAAAGGGATGAATTACTCATCGAGGCTATCAGAACGCTCGATTTTCTCGATGAGACGATAAACGTCTTCTCGCTCCATATCGAGGATCTTGAATCTGCGATCGAAGGCTCAGATGAGATCGTTGAGGATCTAAAACTCAGCCTTGAGAAACTCAAAAAGAGTCGCATTAAACTCCTTGATTTCCTGGATTCGGAAACAGAGCGCATAACCCCGAACCTGAAGAGTCTTGCAGGACCGCTTATAGCTGCAAGGCTTATATTTGCCGCAGGGGGGATAAAGAACCTCGCAAAGATGCCTTCAAGCACGATACAGGTTCTGGGAGCGAAAAAATCACTCTTCAAACATCTTAAAAAGGGTACGCCACCACCAAAGCATGGTATCATCTCTCAGCACCCCCTGATAAACACGGCACCAAAGGATAAACGTGGTAAGCTTGCAAGAATATTTGCAGGCAAACTTGCGATCGCGGTCAGAATCGATTATTACTCAGACGGTGGGCGCAGGGTAGATCTCATGAAAGACCTGAATCTACGGATCTCAAGCGTGAGGGGGGTGGATAGCTAAACCCTCAGATACCCACATCTGATCCTGTTTCTTGCAGTAAGAATACCAACAAGCTTACCTTTCTCTGTTATTAGTATCCTTCTAAGCCTCTTCGCCCCAAAAACCTCTGCAATCTTCTCTGTGGGGCAATCATAGGTACCTTACTCGCTATCGTATCCTCTGCCAGTACAACTCAACTTCACAGATCGTCCAGCCAGCCCGCTTCTCTATTCAACTTTCGTTTGAAGAATTTTCCGATATTCCTTGGGTTTTTTGCCTGATGATACTTGAAGTAGATCTCATCATCCAGGATTCCCACGATCTCTATCTTGCCGGTCCGGTGAGACATGATATATTTGAACCGTTTGCTATGCCCGTTGAGCTTTCTTTTAGCCCCTTCAATGATCTCATACCCCCTGTACAGTGGAACCTGGAAGTGATGCTTCACCCTTTTGACAGGTCTGCACTGGAAGATGTAGTAGGGGTTAACACCGATCCCGATGAGCTTACTCTGGAGTTTTGCCATCGTCTCTGGATCATCGTTCACGCCTTTGAGCAAGACTGTTTGGTTGTTCACAGGAACACCAGAACCGATCAGTCTATCCACCGCCTCGATTGATTGGCTCGTTATCTCTCGAGGATGATTGAACTGAGTAACAACATAGCATCTTCGATCATTAAGCGAGTAGACCTTCAGCATATCGAGAAACTCCTCATCCTCCACGATCCTCTCTGGAAATGTCACAGGAACTCTCGACCCGAATCTGATGAAATTCAGATGCTTGATATCGGTCAGCATCTCAAGCATCCTTTCAATGACCCTGGTTGGTAATATTAAGGGGTCACCTCCAGTTATCAGAACATTGTCGATCTCTTCATGCGCTCTGATGTATCTTGTTGCCATCTCGAATCTGCGTATCACCTCCTGGTTCGGCAGACCGACCAGCCTCTTCCTGAAACAGTGCCTGCAATAAGTTGCACACCTGTTTGTTGCCAGAATAAGGGCTGTCTGGGCATACTTGTGCTGCAAACCAGGCATCTTTGTATTTTCGTGCTCACCACTCGTATCATAAGACCCTGCAATATCGAGTTCATTCACACCTGGGATCGCCATTTTTTTGATCGGATCTCCTGGATCATTCCAGTCGATCAGGGAAAGATAGTATCTGCTGACATTCATCGGATGGCGTTTGATAACTTTTCTGAGCTGTTTCTCTTCTTTTGGTGATAATTCTACGTATTCCTTAAGATCATCGAGCGTGTGAATGTTTTTCTCAAGTTCCGCTTCCCATCCCTGGGTAGATACCTCCACGCATTCTAATCTCATACTCATCGCTCCCAGATGCTTAAATGTCCCCAGTATATATGAAGTTTACTGGATAAAATAATATGCCACTTTCGTATCTTACCTCTCTATCCATACAACTTCTACCCCATCCTCGATCACACCCCTCAGGTATTCCTCCCAATCCCGCTCACACGCTATTACAAACCGTACCTTGGGGTTTAATGCGATCAAACGTCTGATATTTGCTGCTGCTGTAACCATCGCTTCATGATCAGGGGTTTTTGGGATCTCGGACGGTCCCACAGGATATGTCTCGGAGAGTTCTTCTGGATATGGACCAAAAGGTGGCTTTAGGAAGAATAAGTGATCATACTCGATATCCAGCCTTTTTTTTGTTGTGATGAGGACGTTCCCCTCAAGTTCAAACCGATCAAGCCGATTTGAGTATCTTAGAACCTCAGATCTCCTGGAAGATTCAGGTCCCCCATAGAAGAATGATGTCTTTGAGATCGGATCAAACCGCTCGATAAAATCTGCAAAGCTCACCATCTCTTTTAGCCCATCAAGGAGTTTTGGATGGGCTTGCACTCGCATCTGGACAAGCTCCCACAGCCGCTTCTCCCGTATAGCCTCTTTTATCCGCCTTATCTCTTCAAAACTTGTATAGAGGTTGTGATCTGCCAGGAGACCCTCATCCATTCGGAGATCTCTGACGGAATTTCTTGAACAGACAGGGCATGAACATGGAAGGTACTCCATCGCTTCGATGAAATATGTGCCCATCGGCGATAGATAGCGGCCCCCGCTGGCATAGAGTGTATAAGCTGCCGAGTCAAAGAGATCGCACCCAAGCGCAACAGCCAGTGCAAAGACCATTGGATGACCTGCACCAAAGAGGT
Organism: Candidatus Syntropharchaeum sp.; assembly: GCA_026134025.1. GTDB lineage: Archaea > Halobacteriota > Syntropharchaeia > Syntropharchaeales > Syntropharchaeaceae > Syntropharchaeum. Next base: position 15,488 of record JAOQII010000022.1, on the reverse strand, counting down.
GAATCGGGGAGGCTGGCTCAAGGTTCAGCTTTGAATGGAGGATCACGCGCACGAGATCACTATAGCGGTACCTTTCCATGAGCGGAACAACACCTCCGATCGGGTAAAGATCGAATCCAATCTTTGATGCCTCTTTTGCAGCGTATTCCCTCAGATCAGGATAGATCGAGCCCTGAATCGTTCCTGCAAGTATCATATCATCCTTACAATCATCGATAAGATTTCGAGCCTCTCTTAGTCGATTTAGTGTTGTATCAAGCTCCATTTTTGCTCTTGTATGCGTGATATCGATCGCAGAGGGTATATCGAGCGGGACACCAATATCGCTCCCAATTTCGCGCTGAAAACGAACGATCTCACTGTTTGCGATCTCAATATCCCGATACTCATAGAGCTGATATGAACCAGAATCTGTCATAATCGGACGATCCCAGTTTGTAAGGTGGTGAAGACCTTTTTTTATCGCGTCCTCCCTCAGATCGGGGGAGCGGTAGGTGATATACGCATTTGTTATTATGATCTCCACCCCAAACGCTCTGAGCCTGGATGCATCAGTGCCAGGTCGTATAACGGGCATGATCGTCGGGGTCTCAATCACACCATGAGCGGTCTTGAGCCTTCCAATCCTCCCCATCACATCCTTGTCTTTGATCTCGAATATTTCCTGCATTTCACCCGATCTGTTCCCAGATCCGCTTTATTTCATCTGAGACTTCACTGTCTTTGAACTCAACAACAGCCATTGCTTCAACGATCGATTCTGTTACAACCGGATCAAATGGGATCTTTCCAACGAGATCAACACCCCTTGCTTCACAGAATCTTAAAATCTCAGCTGTCATCTCATAATTGATATCATACTTATTTATGCAAACTCGAGCCTCAACATTGAAGTGCCTGGCAAGATCAAGTACCCGCTCAAGGTCATGTAGCCCTGATACGGTCGGCTCTGTGATGATAAGTACGAGATCAACACCGGTGAGCGATGCGATAACAGGGCATCCAATTCCTGGAGAGCCATCGATTATAATAAGCTCTTTTCCTTCCTGCTCTGCGATCTCGAGCGCATTATTCCTGACAAGCGTCACAAGTTTTCCAGATGCCTCCTCTGCGATATTAAGCTCGGCATGTGAGAGCGTGCCAAATCTCGTATCAGAAATGAAAGCATAGCCTGAGAGATTGTCCTCAAGCGTTACAGCATCTTCAGGGCAGACATAGACACATACGCCGCACCCCTCACACATTATCGGGTCCACTTCACAATCATTGATCGCATCGAACCTGCAGGCTTCCTCGCATGTACCGCAGCAGATGCACTTATCTGGATCTATATGGGCAGTCTTTGATCCTGTAAACTCCATTTTCTCTTTTAGTTCCGGCTCCAGGATAAGGTGCAGATCCGGTGCATCAACATCACAATCTGCAAGGACACACTCACCCTTTGCGAGGGCAGCGAATGATGCTGTGATCGATGTTTTTCCAGTTCCACCCTTCCCACTCAAAATCGCGATCTGTTTCATCCAGGTCTTCTCCTTCTCATTTCCTCATGATTCACAGGCTCAACCTCTATCTTCTCTGATTCGTAAACAGAAATCGTATCAATGCCTTTTCTTTCAAATATCTCTTTTATCTCTTTTATTTCTTCTCTGCCCAGCGGCTTTACGGGACAGGGTCTTAAAGGCGTGTTTACCTCAACCCGCTCAGGTTTTATCTCAGCAGCGAGTGATGCCATCGCTTCTGCATACCCTCTATTCTCATCGGTGAACATCATCTGGAGTTCAAAATCTCCTTCATATCCTCTCCTGAATTCCTTCATACCCTTTATGAGTTTTTCAAAAGAGATGGATGCATGAGGTCGGTTCATCCGCTGAAATAATTCCTCCTCTGAGGCATCTAACTTTGCAACTACCTTATCTATCCCCTCAAGCGTGCTCTGCACTTCTTTCAGGTGGAGAAAGGAAGAATTTGTGAGAATTGCAAGCGGTAGATCGGTAATTTTTCTTATAACCTCGATCACATCCTGGAGATTGGATGCAAGCGTCGGCTCCCCCATCCCTGAAAAAGTTATGATATCCACAGATCCGGCAGTGTCGAGAAGATCTGAGAGATCCGTTCTTATCTTATCGGTTTGAACAAAAACCCCTCGCTTCACGCTCTTTTCACGGGTCTTTCCCAGTTGACAGTAGATACAATCAAATGAGCATACCTTCTTGCCAGATATTAAATCAACCCCCAGTGATCTACCCAGACGCCAGGATGGAACCGGACCATAGATCGCTCTCATTTATCCACTTCCGTTATTTTTTTAAAGAGATCTAAAAACCTCGACCTCCACTCACTCCTCTGGGTCACAAAAGGCATTCCATGTGAATAGTCAACAGCTATCTCTCTCATGTACGGAATCTCCAAAAGGATCTCTATCGCCTCCTCTTTACAATAATCATACACGCCGCTATCCCCGATCCCTGATCGATTGATTACGACGCCGAAGGGAATTTCAAGTTTTCTCAGGACTTCTACTGCGATTTTAAGATCGTAGAGTCCGAACGGGGTTGGTTCTGTTACGAGGATGCAGTAATCGCTATCCTTGACCGATGCGATGACAGGGCATGATGTGCCGGGTGGTGAATCGATGATGACTGTTCCCTCATCCCTAATCTCACGCTTAACAGCCCTGACAAGTGGAACTGCCATCGCTTCACCTATATTGAGCGTACCATAAACAAGATCGATTCCATTGTCCCCCTTTCCTTTCGCGATCTCACCGATTATGCGCTGCCCTTCATTTATTGCATCGTTCGGGCATACGAGCATACAGCCCATACATCCATGGCAGAGTTCTGGAAAGTGAATCACATCCCCCTTCACACCCTTCTCTGGGTTCTCACCGATTACAAATATTGCGTTGAACTGACAGAACCTTGAACATTCCCCGCAGAAGTTGCATTTGAGTTTATCGAATATTGGAACGGTTGTATATACAGGGTTCACCTCTTTTTCTGTTAGACTCAGGAATATGTGCGCGTTTGGCTCTTCAACATCACAGTCAAGGAGTTGAACACGCTCGTTTTCAAGTGAGAGGGCAAGGTTGACTGCAACTGTCGTCTTCCCTGTTCCGCCCTTCCCGCTCGCAACCGAGATCATCATCTATCATTCTCCCTATTTTTACAAATTGCAATTAGAAGAGCGGGTGAATTTCATATGCTGCACTCAAGCCCACCTTCACAGAGGGACTTATCAAACCAGAGCCTTTAAGTTCTGCGATCAATGCACCCGTCTTATCCCCTATACCGAAACTGTCCGCGATCGCCTTTATATCGTCTGGGGTGATCTTCCTGTATTTTGCATGCTGCTTCAACGCATTGAAAAACGCTGGCATCGTTTCCCATAGTGGTTCTTCTATCTGTTTAAAGTATGCACAAATCGCGTGCTCAATATCCCACATACCCGACTCAAGTGCTCGTATAACAGCAAACTTAACAACATTGGGAATGGTATAGATCTCATCTTCAAGCCTGAAAAAACGATCGCTACTATCCCATGAGAGGTTTTCTCCAAGCGGCATTATAAATCGCTTCTCGTTTGCAATAAGTAGCAGTTCAGATATATCTTCGCCAAAGCGTTCTTTTAGATCTTTGTATGTGATATCCTGGTTCAGAGATGCCATAAGAAGAGAAGCGATCTCAGCCTCATTATCAGAAATTGATCTTATCGCACGCCTCAACTTTTCCATTCCCGAAACGTAACACATTTCTTGCATCCTCCTTTCTTCTCTCATCCTCATATTCTTTGATGTCTCTTCTTTTGACTGTAAGATCAGGATACACCGTTATCCATCGGCTTTTTCTTGGTTCTTTCGTAAATTCTCGCCGACAACTCATTGAAAGAATTGCATTTGGTAGATATTCAGAAGCCGCCTCATACGCTGTTTCCATCTCTTCCTGGGTTGGAGATCTTGCGACTTTTTCATACGAAAACCCTGGCTCAAATGGATCAATTCTATACCTAATTTCTGGATTTATGCCTGCAAGAAATGATGCAATCTTTTTTATCTCCGCTGCTTCAACGATCTGTGGAATATAAACGGTCTGAACGATCAGATCAATTTTGGCATCGATCAGATTTTTAACTGCTTTTAGGACCGGTATATTTGACTTTCCAGTATACCAGTGATGCAACGCTTTATCATAAGCTTTTATATCTAAATGTACCTCAGTCAGTCCTGATCTTGCAAGCTCTTTTCCATACACTTCATCGCGCCCAATCTCATATCCATTTGTGCATAAGACAATATTTTTAGCGCCTATTTTCTTTAACCCGTCCATCAGGCTTAAAAGATATTCTTTTGTTATTGTTGGTTCACCACCGGTTATCAGCACTTCCTCTGGAATAAAACCATAGTATCTTATGCAAGCGGCATTTAGCTTCTCTAAGATCTCTTCTGGATGCATCATTTTACCTTTAGCGTCTCTTGCCTGGCTGAAACACCCCCTGCACCTAAAGTTGCATTTAGTCAACGTAATCCATGCTCTCGGCGCTATCTCTGAAAGTGTGAAGTACAGTACACCTCGCACATCTATTTTCAATGCCTGTGCTCCCTGCATGCATTCTCGTCTGTTGCCTCAGAGAGCCGTCCCTCCTGCCATGCCCTGATAGCATCCCTGACCCTGCCTCCTGCACCGACAAATACATCGATCCCTGCCTGTTCAAACATCGTTATCGCCCTTGGGCCAAGTCCGCCACAGAGCATCACCTCGACACCCTCTTTTGCAAGTGCCTCTGGTGGAAGTCCAATACCTCCAAAGTGCTCGCTCGTATTGGGAATGACTCTAACTTCGCCACTCTCTATATCCAGAATCGTAAAGGTTGGTGCCCTTCCGAAGTGCTCACATACTGTATCATCCAGTCCATTCATCTCATACGTTGGTACACATACTTTCATCTCAAATCACCTCTAATTTTTCCTTCAAACCATCCGATCTTAACGTCATTTGTGCCATCAAATTGAGGCACATATGGTTTTATATCAATGAGTGGCGTGCCATCAACGGCATCCACTCCTTCAACCTTCAATATATTTCCCGCTCGTTCAAGAAGCTTCACGACAGAAACGCCTATTGGGTTTGGCCTTCTTGGCGAACGGGTCGTGAAGAGTCCATGCGCTTCTGTATCCCATGGGGTCGTTACCATAAGCTGATATCCATCCGATTTATGAAGCCAGTAGAGGAGGATCAGGTGAGAGAAGCCTTCGATATCGGTTAAACCAGGCTCAAACTCATCGAAGACCTCAACCTCACAGATAGCATTTGATCTTGCAGTCTGGTGTGGACACTCGGATGGGGTCTTATAGGGTGTGTGGATTATCCCGATCGGTTCAAGCTTCAACGCTCCTCCTCCTGTAATCTTCTATCGCTTCTTTCAGTGTGTTTACCGCGAGAACCGGGCAGTGGAGATGGTCCTCTGGCAACTCACCCAGAACCTGCATGATATCCTGATCCTCGATTCTGGATGCCTCCTCGATCGTCTTACCTTTTACAAGCTGGGTTAATACGGAAGCAGATGCGATCGTGGGACCACATCCATCTGTAAGGAACCTGATATCGACGATCCTGTCATGATCGACCTTAAGGGATATCGTTACCGTATCACCGCATGAACCTGTTATCCTTCCTTCTCCATCAGGGCTCTCGATCCTGCCCACGTTCCTCGGGTTGATGGCTTCCTCAACGACGCGCTCACTGAATTCCTTGAGTGCATCCTCGATGATCGATCGTTGTATCTCATCTGCGATCTCATCGAGTGTTGAGGCTTTGGCTGTCATGGTATCATCAAAGCATTGTCATCGCAATCTCTGCCACATTTACAATCGGGTAGACCACAGGGGATGCCGTTAATGCCGGCTGTGTCGTCATCTGGAACTTGATGATATCCCATACTCGCAGTTTTTGCTGGATCATTGATGCAATAATGTTCGTAAACTCCGCTGTTGAGTGCCCACCATAAACCTCGCCCCCTATTATCTCGCCTGTTTTTGAGAATAACATCTTCAGGTGCATCTCGTGCGTATCAGGCATCGATCCAGGGTGCTTATCTGTCGTCGTAACTTCTGCCTGTACAAAATCAATCCCGGCATCTGTTGCTGATTTTTCGTTCAATCCCGCAACACCGAGTGCTAAATCGCCGACGATCGTCGAAAATGTTCCTATAACACCATCATTCTTCTGCCTTATTTCATAGAGGTTAGCCCCTGCGATCCTTGCTTCCATCCCTGCGATCGATGCAAGACGTAGAAGTGATGGCTCACCGGTAAAGAATGATCGTTTCTCTGCACAGTCCCCCACCGCAAATACGTCCTTGGCAGATGCCCTCATGTAGGTATCGACCGCGATTGCACCGGTAGGTCCGATCTCAAGTCCAGCCGCTTTTGCAAGCTCTACCTCAGGTCTTGCACCGATGCCAAGCAGGACGACGTCGGCTTTCAGCTTCTCACCATTTGAAAGTTCGACTGAATTTACCCTTTTATCCCCAAGAATTGTTTTTGCACCGACATTTGTGTATATATTAATGCCTCTCTCTTTGAGCTTCTCCTCAACCTTCTGGCAGAAGTCATCGCTGTATGCGAGCCCCAGACAATATGTGAGCATCTCAACGATCGAGACATTCACGCCACGCTTTCTTATCTCATCTGCAAACTCTACACCGATGAACCCACCGCCGATTATAACAATATCCTCTGCCCCCTCTAAAACCTTGAGGAAATTATTAAGATATGCTATATCTTTCTTTGCAAAGAAGACATTTTCAAGGTCCACCCCAGGAATCGGAGGAACAACCGGTTGTGACCCTGTTGCCATAACCAGCTTTTCATACCCGAACACACCACTTGTTGCGGTATTTACCTGCTTACTATCGGTATCAATCGCTGTAACTTCATCAATCACAAGATCGATATCGTTCTTCGGAAACAGGACATCGTATGGTATCAGGTTCTTTTCAGGGGATCCAATGCTGCCAAATATATACGGAATCCCGCATGGTACAAGCACCTTCTCTTCCCGTCTAATGACTGTAATCTTCTTATCCGGATAGTTTCTCCTCGCAGATATTGCTGCAATAGGTCCACCAGCGCTACCACCAACAACCAGTATATCAGTCGCATTCATAATTGATCACCAAAAAAAGAAAGAACTTAAGTGACTTAAACCTTACCTCTTAAGCTCTTCCAGTCTTCGCTTTATCTGATCAAGCTGCGCCTCAAGCATCTGGATCTCCTGCTCCTTCGTCATACCAGCAGGCGCTGCAGACACTCCCATCGGAGCCTGTTGCGCCCGCTGCTGCATCCATGAAGTAAACTGCGGCATCTGCCCGGTCTGGCTCAGATACTGTGCTCCTGGTGGCATTCCTCCCCAGCCAGGCGAATAGCCAAATCGCATCCATCCAGGCAATCCAGTCGCGTAATACATGTTTCTATGTCCATATCCCATATCTATCACCTCCTTTCACATTTTTTATCCTTCTATAGCTCCTGACAGATCAGGACTTTTAGGACTGAAATCCTTGCATGCTGCGCCCATTGGGTCAACGTCTATACCTTTAAGTAAGCATTTAGACGGTGGTAAGAAGTGCGCACAACTGCTGTGAGTGGCAGATGTTTGAAGAACAGGCACCTGTCTTTCTGTCCCCGACTTGAATTGTGATAATCCAGCCCGCCTAATCTGCTTGAACCTATTTCTGCGCCTATTTCTATGCATGTTTCAGGGTCGTATCATCCTCGCCCCACACTTGGGGCATGTCTGCTGGTAGCATGGCACACCACGCTGATGGGGTACTGTTGTTCCACAGCTCGGGCACCTGCACTCACCGCCGGGTCCAAGTCCACGTCCACCGGGCATCCGACCTCGTCCACCGCCTCCTCTGCCTATACCTGCCATTTAATACCACCTTCTGTACCAGTATGGGTAGTAATACGGTAGTGGCATACCATACACAGGAATGTTAAACCCATAACCACCCCACCACCATCGTGGAAGCCATGGATACTGCCTCCAGAACGGGTATGGATTTCCCATTCCTCTACCAAAACCGTGTGCTCCTCTTCCAAATCCTCTTGGCATTCTTATCACCTCCCAACTTTTTTCTTTACTTCTTCCAGCTCTTTCTCGAGCTTATCTACACGCTTCAATAACGCATCTATATCAGTGCTCGGCTGAGGTGGTACCTGCTGCGGTATATTCATTCCCATACCCATACCTCTACCTCCACCACCGCGTCCCATTCCTCGTCCACCACCCATACCCATACCTGCTCCTCCACCAGCAAATGTCTCAGGAGTGGATTGAGGCATCCCGGCGTGGCCTGGGACGGTTGCACCACCAGTTTCTGCGAGCTTTCCTGATAGATACATCTCGATTGCATCTCTGATCGTGCCAGAAGCACCTGTTACAGATTTCACACCTGCAGCAGACAATGTCTGGAACGCATTTGGACCCACGTTCCCTGAGATAAGCACATCAACCCCCTTGTTAGCAATCGTCTGTGCCGCCTGGATTCCTGCACCCGAAGAAGCCCCGATGCCCTCGTTGGGAATCGCTTCAAATTCCATCGTATCAGGGTCAACGATCATGAAGTACTGGCATCGCCCAAACCTTGGATCCACCTGAGCGTTAAGGTCAGTTCCTGTTGAACTTACACATATTTTCATCTAAACTCCTCCTCTATACGAATATATATTCAAAACTATTTAAAGATTTTGGTCAAAAAAACGCTGATGCCAGCCCATGCTCCTGTGAAAGATATTTGTACTCCCACATTCAGGGCAACTTTCAGCAGGATCACTCCACTCGGTTTTACAGTCAAAACATAGATTTCTGAGTGTGTAATCCCCTCCATACACCTTTATAACCTTTCCATTTACCAGAGCGTCCACCACCTTCTGCCTCGCCTCTGTTAAGATCCTGTGAAATGTTGACTGGGAGACGTTCATCAGCTTTGCTGCCTCGGTCTGATCCATCTGGAGAAGATCCTTCAACCTCAGGCTCTCGAGTTCTTCCACCTTCAGCACAACCTCCCCTGTGGCTTTTCCCCTTGGGCCAAAATAATTAAAGCTCGGGTGAAAACCAACCCACCTGCAACGCCTCGGCCTCGGCATATATGAATTTATATTCAAAACTGTATTAAAGGTTTGCTATTCGTCTGCCTGCATCAAACTCCCTGTATAAACCACCATTCCCCTACCCCTTACAAATCCGATGATCGTTGCACCTGAAGTCTTCCCTATCTCAATAGCAAGGTTTGTAACAGCGCTCTTTGACGCAATCGCTGGAATTCCAACAGATATGCACTTTAATATCATATCAGAGGAGATCCTTCCGCTTGATACAACAAAAGTATCCTTAAAATTGATGTTTTCAATAACTCCATGTCCTATCACCTTATCGAGTGCGTTATGCCTTCCGATATCCTCTGTTATTACAATTGCACCATTTTTATCAAACAGTCCGACCGAATGTGATCCACCAGTTTTCTTATGCAGATCCAAACTTAATACTTTCTTCATACTCCTCAATAACTGCTCAGGATCTATTTTAAAACCCCTATCTATCTTTGGGATCCTGGATTCATCCAGAAATGAGGATCCCCCACCACATCCACTGAGAACAACCTTTTTAAGGTTGATCACACCAAAAGAGCGCTTTATAAGTACTTTTGCGATATTCTCATCTATCTGGATTGATTCTATCTCATCGTAATCTTTAACAACCCTCTCAGAGAAAAGGTGGCCAATTACAAACTCTCTTATCATAGAAGGGCTTATCATCGCGGTCTGAACGTGTCGACCATTGATGTATAGCGCAAGCGGCATCTCCTCAACAATTGTATCCAAATCTTGCCTCCTGTCTCCATCAGAGATTCTGAGAACTTCAACCTCTTTTAGCACTTAAATCCCCTTTGAGATATCCTCAACCGTAGAAAGGAATTTTTCTACCTCATCTTCTGTATTGTAAAGATACAGTGAAGCCCTGACAGATCCATCGATGCCAAGATGCCTTATCAGCGGGGATGCGCAGTGATGTCCTGATCTAACCATTATATTAGAGGTTTTATCAAGGAGGTGTGCGACATCGTGTGGATTTACGCCCCTTACATTGAAAGATACGACCCCAACACGCATTCCTGGATCAAGCACTCCATATACCTCGACTTTATCAAGCTCAAGAAGCCCTTCGATCAGCCTTCTGGTGAGACGTTCTTCATATAACCTCAAATCGTCTATTCCCACATCTGTGAGGTAATCACATGCCCGAGAAAGCCCCATCGCACCTGCAATATTCGGTGTTCCTGCCTCAAACCGCTCATATCCCTCTGCAAACTCGTAATGATCGAGTGTAACCTCCTTTATCATCCCTCCACCAACGAATGGCGGCTCAATATCAGGATTTCTCATCCATAAAACACCGGTTCCAGTTGGACCAAGCATCTTGTGGCCTGAGAAGCATAAAAAGTCCAATCCAAGCTCTTTAACATCCACCTTGAAATGCGGGACAGATTGAGCGCCATCAAGAAGAATTAAAGCTCCCCTTTCTTTACAGATCTCTGAGATCTCTTTGATTGGCTGGATCGTTCCGATAACATTGGAAGCATGTGTTAATGCAACAAGTTTTGTGTTAGCAGTTATCGCAGTTTCAAAATCTGCGGGATCAAGGATTCCACCAGTCTCGGTCTCTACAACCTCAACTTCAACTCCCCTCTGCCTCAGCCTGAACCATGGGAGGAGGTTTGAGTGGTGTTCGAGTATAGATGTCACAATCCTATCTCCCTTTCTCCATTCAAGAGCTCCTGCAACAAGATTCATCCCCTCTGTTGAATTCTTCGTGAATACGATCTCGCCATCGTCTGCACCGATGAAGGCTGCAACCTTCCTGTGTGCATCCTCATACCGCTGCGATACGATCTGGGATAAACGATGCACACCACGCCCCACATTCGCGTTATAACTTCTGTAATACCCAAGCACCGCATCCAGAACAGGCTCAGGCGTCAGACTCGTCGATGCACTATCCAGATAGATTATATCTTCAAGAATCGGGAAGTCTGCCCGTATCTTCTCAAGATTCATAGTACCTCATCCATACTTCCACTTCTATAACCTTCGAGATCAAGGGTAATATACTTAAGCCCCACCTCCTTTAATCGCAGGATAATCTCGCGCCGATCTTCAATTATCCTTTCGATATCATCACAAGGAACTTCGATCCTCCCGATCCTCTGATGTAATCTCACCCTTCCCCCTGAAAAACCGATCTCTTTTAGAACCGATTCTGCTTCTTCGATCATACGCAACCTCGTTTCTGTGATTCTCTCTCCATAAGGGATTCTTGTCGCAAGACAGCTCTCTGACGGCTTATTCCAGAATGAAATCCCTGCTTCCCTTGCCATTTCTCTAATCTCACCTTTTTCAACTCCTGCCTCAACAAAAGGATGCCATACACCTTCTTCATCAGATGCCAGAATTCCAGGGCGATATTCGTTAAAATCAGAGACGTTCAAACCATCTGCGATCGTCTCGATTCCTTCTTTACGTGCTATCTCTCTTAATGTTGTTATTTGATCTTTCTTGCAGTAATAACATCGATCTTTAGCGTTTTTAACAAAATCAGGATTCTCAAGCTGCTTTAATTCAACGATCACACATCTCATGCCATGCTCATGAATAAACTTTATTGCATGATCAAGTTCGAACTCAGGGAGCGTATCACCATTTATGATCACAGCGATAACACCATCTTTGATAAGATCGTATGAAACTTTCAAAAGAAGCGCGCTATCAACACCACCTGAGAATGATACAAGTAACCGTTTCTTCGATACAATGAGATTCTTCAAAGATTCGAGTTTTTCCTGTGAGTACATCGTTTGTGATCACCATCGTTTTATACAACGTAACGTGAATATAATATACGATGTTGGTATCTGGTACAACGATTGCTCTCGCTCTTTTCATGCTCTGGTGGATACTGCTCTTATCCCTTGATAATAAGGGGGTGCTCGAGCGTCACAATCTGCAGGCGCTGGGCCCAATTCTGATGGTAAGAACATCGAGAGGGCTCTCTTTTCTTGATTATGCATCACGATTCAGAGCCTTCTGGTGGGGTTTTGGTACTGCAGGTGTTTTCTTTATGCTCTTCGGGATGGTGTTATTCTTTGCGCTCATTCTATTCGCAGACATTTTCATGCTGACGAGTATGCCTGAGCCGAGCGTGGTTAATGAACCTCGAAACTGGCTCTTAATCCCAGGTGTAAACGAGTTCATACCCGCGTGGGGCTGGCTTGGACTTCTTGTAACACTCGTTGTTCACGAACTTTCACACGGTATACTTGCTCGCCGCGAAGGAATCAAAGTAAAGTCTTTGGGGCTTCTGCTTGCCGTCATACCGATCGGTGCATTTGCAGAACCCGATGAGGAAGAATTATTCGGATCGAAGGGTGGTGAGAAGCCAAGCCTCATATCGAGTGGGGGTAGAAATCGCATCCTTGCAGCAGGTGTTATGAGTAACTTCATCGTGGCTGCAATTGCATTTGCACTATTCTTTGGGCCAACACTTGCCGCTCTCGAGCCTTCAGGCAACAGTATCGTGATCACAGAGGTTCTTGATCCGCTAAAAGAAACAGGGATCGAAGAAGAGATGGTTGTGACCGCGATGGACGGCATAAAGGTTGGATCGGTCGATGAGATCATGGAATTAGGTGGTAACGAGGATGGTGTTATGAGGGTTGAGGTGCTCGATCGGGGGATCTCAAGGGAGTTCACACTCAGCGTTGAGGATGGTGTTGTGATAAGGGATGTTATAGCTGGACATCCCGCCGCTGATGCTGGTATCAGGTCAGATTTTCGGATAATAGCGATGGACGGCGTTGAAATTCATACTGCAAGGGATTTTTATGATTTTATGGAGGATACAAGGGCTCATGATCCTGTATCAATCACTGTAATTGACGATACAGGAAAAGAGAAACGGTTCCAGGTTGAACTGGGCGAGTTCCCCGATTCAGAAGAGAAGAAGGGTTTTTTGGGGATTGTTGTATACAACACACCGTTCGGGATGGTGGGGGAGTTTCCTGCCGAGGCGTACCTCTCAGGCCTGAAAGATCTACCCAGGTCTTTTATGGGGTGGATTCTGCTCATGGCGCTTCCTGTTATTCCTGCCACACAGGGCGGGTTTGGCGGATTTGGTGACTGGCTCATGCAGTTCTACACGCCAACAGCAGGTGGTGTGTGGATCTTCTACCTTGCGAATGCGCTCTTCTGGATCGCCTGGATAAACTTCTATGCAGGACTCTTCAACTGCCTCCCTGCTGTACCTCTCGACGGTGGTTACGTATTCAGAGAGATGGTGAACAGATTGACTAGCGTTTTCACGCCAGACCCTGTGCGGCAGAAGAGGGTCACCGATGCACTCACACTCGGATTTGCGATGTTTATACTTGCATCGATCGTCTTTATGCTCATTGGACCTTATCTCGTCAAATATCTTGTTACGAATTTTGGGTGATAAGTTTTTTAGTTGAATTTTCTTAATGTGGTATCTCAAAATGACTTTACACTCCAACAAGATTGCCATGTGAGACAGCTAACGAGCAGGGACATACTGAGAATAGTCAAACAGTGGATCAAAGGAGCGCCGATAAGACAGATAGCAGCGTTCTTTCAGCACGCACGTATCGAACAGGGTGAAAAAAGAGGCCGAGCAGCTCGGGATATCTCTCGTTTACCTCCACCATACTCGCCTGACCTCAATCCGATCGAGTTTGTATGGAAGAGCATCAAAAGAAGATTCAGCAGGCTTGCAGCGAGCTTATCATTTGCTATCTCGTGGATCGAAAAGTTTATCCCATCGTGGATTTAGTTTTGTTGGGGAGTATAACATCTCGCAAATAAACTATCCTCAGTGATCAAGGAGCAGGATTGAATGAATCTCGGACTGCCAAAAAACCTGATCGAATTAAAACAACACCTCCACGATCCTCTATTCAAAAACTCCATCTTCATCATGCTCACATCTATCTCAAGTGCTGGCTTCGGCTTCTTCTTCTGGATGCTCGCTGCAAAGCTCTATCCTAAGGAGGATGTTGGGATTGCAACTGCCCTGATCTCATCCATGGCTCTGCTCGTTCTCCTCTCTCGTTTTGGTTTAGGCCAGTCCATAATAAGGTTCTTCCCGGAAAGGGATAAAGGCAGTGTGTTCGGCACTTCCGTTGCTATTACAACTTTTTTTGCTGTTCTCTTTGGAATAATCTTCATTGCCGGCATAGACACATGGTCTCCACAACTCGATATAGCGAGGGAATACGCTCCCCTGTATCTCATATTTCTCGCAGCAAGCTCCATAATATCCCTGACGGGCGTATCCTTCATTGGCATAAGAAGGGCAGAGTATTACTTTTTCCAGAGCCTTCTGGTTGGCTCCAGAGTGATTTTCCTCTTCCCTTTGGTGTTCCTTGGAGCACTGGGCATATTCAGTTCTGTTGGCGTATCCTTCACCCTCGCCTCTCTTCTTTCTGCTTTTTTCCTTTTCAGGTTCGGTATCAAACCCTCCCGTATGGACAGAGAATTCTTAAACGACTCCCTTCATTTTTCAGCGGGAAATTATATCGCCGGATTACTGATGACCGCTCCAAACCAGATCTTACCGATAATGGTTCTTAATATTCTTGGTGCCGAAGAAACGGCCCACTACTACATAGCCTACGCAATCGCCTCCCTGCTCTTCATGATTCCCCTCGCTTTCAGCACCTCGCTATTCGTTGAAGGAAGCCATGGAGAAGCTTTGAAGAAGAACACGCTGAAAGCTCTATTTGCAATAGTTTCTCTGCTCACCCCGGCAATGATAATCTTGTATCTATTTGGCGGATTTTTACTTGGAATTATTGGAAAAAGCTACGTTGAGGGTTTTGATTTGCTCAGAATCTTTGCTTTTTCGAGCTTTTTTGTTGCCATCTGCCAGCTTTATTTCTCGATAAAGAAGGTACAGAAGGATGTTAAAGGATTGGTTTTCGTCAGTGCGTTGATTTTCGTTTTGATAACTGGATTGAGCTATGTTTTCATGCTGGAGTTTGGGATCGTTGGGATCGGGTACGCGTGGATGGCCGGGTATGGATTGGGGAGCCTGGTTGTTGGAGGGATGGTGTGGAGGGAGGGGTGGGTATGAAGCGTAAACCTTTTATCCATCGAGGACAAAAAGTAAAGCAGAGGTAATATCGATGGCCATTGTTACAGTCTCATCAAAGTTTCAGATCGCGATCCCAAGAAGCATTAGAGAGAAAATAGGGCTGAAACCGAAAGAAAAGTTGGTTATGATTGAGAAAGGGGGGATCATAACGCTCATACCCCAGTTACCAATAAAAGAGATGAAGGAGAACTTTGAAAAACCCACCCACCCCTCAAACCTCACCAAATTAACAAGCAAATCAAAAATCTTCTTGACCAAAAC
>JAOQII010000021.1 GCA_026134025.1 Candidatus Syntropharchaeum sp. | reverse complement strand
GGCTAGCCCTACCGAAGGTGGGCTTTTTGGCGATGCCTTTTGTAAAAGGCATAATCCATTAAATCACCATAATAAAATTTTAGGCTGTAATATAGAGATTTTACCGTTTTATCAGGGTGTATTTTTACAATGGCAGATACTGTAGTTGGTAAATAGATAAAAGAATGAGTTAGAAGATGTGGTTTATGTTGCGGTGGGGGAGGGGGTTAAAGATTTTTTAGTGAGTTGTTGTGTTTGTTGATGCTTGAAGGTGGGCGGGTTTTCCAAAATTCTCTCCATTCTATCGAGTTCTGCTTTGTATAACCAGCCTGATGAGATAAACAAGTGGGAAGAGAAGCAATAATGACATCATTAAAGCACCGATTACACCATAATTTCGATACATCAGCACTGCCACCATATCTCCTCCGCCTGAAACTGGTATGAACAGATATGGAAGTATCTCACCGAAGAAGTTCTCAAGCCGCCTGCTGGCATCATCGAGATCCTCAACCGTTGTCTCGGCTCTCACGATCGTGATCTTCCCGGGTGAGCTTGCAAATATAAGTTCCTTGAGGTAGAAGTACATGATAAGCCTGTACCTGCCCTCCTTCTCAAGTAGAAGCTTGTTCACCACAATTTCAGCATCGCTGCTCCGGGTGGTAGATGCATCAGCAATCCATCTTGATCCATTCAACCTAATTGTGATCTGCGTCTCGTTGACAACACTCCAGCCAGCCCCTCGATAGCAGACCTTTGGATCATGAAACGCAGAGGTGTTCTCAGCCCGTATGATGAGAAGCCATACCGGGGTTGGATTATCTGCTCCATAATACGCACGCTCCATGATCATATCGGGTTTGAGTGCTTCAATCACGCTCTCCTTGATATCGATCCTGTAACCCTTCCACTCATTTATATTCATCGGCAGCGACTCGATCGCCTCATTATTCCCAAGTTCCATCTGCGTCTTAACCCATGATTTCTCAGCCGATGTATAGGTGGGCGTGGTATCAACCATCACCCCACGCTGGAGTAAGACCTCTGGTGGAGATAGGAGAATCGTTATAATCATAACCAAAAACAGTGCAGTGGCTACGGCTTTGTACTGATCTTTCTCATCCATCTCAGCGCCTCCAGGAGTATGAATATCGATACAAGTGCAATCACAAAGAATGTGATGCCACCCCAGTCATGGAAGTATCTCACCCCTGCTTCAACCCCGAAATTTGACGCTACAAGAAGTGTTATCGCAATCCTCAATCCATTGGTGAATATTGCAAGAGGAAGAGTTGCTATTAACAAAATAACCTTATCAGTGAGTGGATCAGGGATGAGATACGCCATGAGGGTGACCACAGTAAAGAGTGATACAATCGAATTAAAGCCGCTGCATGCAGGTGCAACCTCAAATATTGCCCCGTTCATCAAAATCTGGCAGCCGTCCTGGCTTGATTCAACCCCAAGAAGGTGAGAGATGCCTGTTGCAAGCACGGTTGATATGCCCTGGAGGGTGAGCATTATCCCATCAAGGTCTGGCAGCGGAATCGCAAATATCAAGAAACAGACTGGAAATATAAGCACACGCATTTGCTGAGCACCTTTAAACAGGAGAACGAGACCGAGAAGAAAAGGTATCATTGATACGGTAGTGAGAAAGATCGCACCCGTAAACTGTCCCACAACGTAGATTATAAGACCAAGGATAAATAGCATCGGGCTTTTCTGATCATCAGCTCCAGATAAAATATCTCGCTTCTGCCAGATAAGAAAGAGGGATATGATCGGGATCAGAAATCCATGACTGTAAGCATCAAGGGTGAGCCATGATGTGAGGAGCCATTTGAATGAGCCATAATAAAGTACCAGGGTTGGGACGATTAAGCCTGCAAGCCAGATTCTGCTGGTATCTTTTTTTTCATCCATAACTTAAGATAGATATCTTAAAGGATCTTTTTAAGAGTTTGTAATATCTCCAATAAATTTTGCCAAGGATTTAACCACCAGAATCAGGAACCATTATATGAGACCTCTTGCGCAATTATTCATACTCAGACCATCTCCTTTTATAATATTCCCAGACTATTTCTGAAACAGGGATTCTTGAGCCTCTGGTCAGGAAATGCAGCCCTCGCTATAGAGAAGATACACAGGAAGACGATATGATACAATAAGATCGATCGTGGCAAGGACTGTGAGCTTTCAGGTTATGGTTGAGAAAGGAAGGTGCGGCTGGAGTTTAATTGTGAAGGGGGTCTATTGCATAACCTGTCTCGGTACTTCTCTTCGCGTTATTTTAGCCCCACTCTCTTCCGATATTCTAATCAAATCTACGGGAGAGAAATTCATATTAGCTCATCCTCCCAGCAATCTCCTTCGCAAACTCACTTGTCTTAAGAAGTGTTGCACCCTCCATCTGTCGCTCAAGATCATAAGTCACCTTCTTTGCAAGAATTGTCTCCTCAAGTGCACGCTTGATAAGATCTGCCGCCTCTCCCCATCCGATGTACTCAAGGAGCATACAGCCTGATAGAATAAGCGAGGATGGATTCACCTTGTCCATTCCTGCATACTTTGGGGCTGTGCCGTGCGTTGCTTCGAAAACCGCAACAAAGTCCCCGATATTTGCACCTGGCGCCATCCCGAGGCCCCCCACCTGTGCAGCCAGTGCATCAGAGATATAATCACCATTGAGGTTGGGTGTTGCGATCACATCGTACTCGTCGGGCCTTAAAAGTACCTGCTGGAACATCTGATCCGCGATCCGGTCTTTGATCAAGATCTTACCCTCGGGAAGCTTGCCATCGTACGTTTCATAAAGTTCATCCTCAGTGATCACGGTATCAGCGAACTCTTCATCTGCAAGTTCATAGCCCCATCTTCTGAACGCTCCCTCGGTGTACTTCATGATGTTTCCCTTGTGCATCAGTGTAACACTCTTCTTCCCATGATCGATCGCATACTTGATCGCCGCTCTCACCAGCTGTTTCGTACATCTCTCACTTATCGGTTTTATCCCGATTCCTGCATCATCACTTATCTCAACACCAAGCTCGCGCTTTAGAAACGCCCGCACCTTATCAGCTTCAGCACTTCCTGCTTTCCACTCGATCCCTGCATAGACATCTTCCATGTTCTCCCTGAATACAACCATATCCACGCGTTCAGGGTATCTTACCGGGGCTGGAACGCCTCTTATATATTTGACAGGTCTGACACAGGCGTAAAGATTGAGTTCCTGCCTCAATGTGACATTGAGACTCCTGAAACCCTCGCCAACAGGGGTTGTAAGTGGACCTTTTAACGCTACGATATATGCTTTTATCGCATCGAGCGTCTCTGAAGGTAAGTTTTCACCAAATTTCTCAAGCGCTTTTTCACCTGCAAAGATCTCAAGCCATGTGATCTTACGCTTACCACCGTACGCCTTACGGACCGCTGCATCCATGACTAGCTGGGTTGCAGCCATGACATCAGGACCTATCCCATCCCCCTCGATGAAGGGAACGATCGGATTATCAGGGACGATCATCTTTTCATTCTCAATTCGGATCGGTTCGCCTTCTGCCATCTACCATCCCTCCCTTGCAAGATAGAGTATATCATCCTGTGGGTGCCTGTATAGCCGCTCCTTTAATCTATACTGGTCGAGGGCGTGTCCTATAAGCCCAATCGATCTTCCAAGAACGAATAAACCGTTCAGGTAGCCAAGATCAATGACCTCCTGGATCTCCTCATCCGTGAAGACCCCTGAGCTTTTCATGAGATCAAGAAACAGGATCCCGATGCATCCATCGACGTTCAGGATCAGGTTGTTCTTCTTTGCGGTTGTAATTACCTCAACTTTAAGAGCGTAGTCAAGATACTCGGTTGATGAAAATGTCTCACGTGCGTACCTGATCAGTGTCTCGACGCGCTTATCTGGGTTCTGGACGCTCTTGATCCTGTGGCCAATCCCTGGTATGTTTATATCCTTCTGTTTCATCTCACGAACAAACGCCTCTGGACTTAAACCCCTATCATGTGCATCCTTGAAGTATTTTGCAGCATCATTTATCGCGCCGCCAAAGCGTGGTCCGATCGTCAAAACTCCGCTAACAAGGGATGAAACGAGGTCCTTGCCTGCGCGGGCTGCAACGATCGTATTATGCGCTCCAGAGACCGCGGGCCCATGATCTGCAACCGTCATCAGAACCATCTCGATGAATCGGGTTGCAAAGGAAGGAAGTTCTTTTTTGAACCAGAGCATGCTGATAACATCCCCGATCCCTTTACCACCCTCAACAAACTCGCTTATAGGAACGTGGCCGTATGTCGCCTCTTCACCCCTATCATCAGATATCGTACAGATGAAGTTGGTAGATTTTCTGACCATGCCCTCAGAAACCGCGGTCTTGAAGTCGATCGGGACATTTGGTGGTCTCACCTCATCTCTTTCTTTGATCGTACCTTCTAATTTGAGTTTCTCATAAACCTCGTTTAGCTTCTCGCCATAATCATCAAAGGATGTTGGAACGATCGCACCTGCCTCTCGCAGTATCTCGTTCTTGGCATCAGCGGTTTCAAGATCTGATCCTGCCATAGCACCAGCATGTCCGAACTGAACCTCACCTGGTAGAACCTTTGAGCAGGTTCCAGTGACCCAGATTACAAGTGGCTTTGTGATCTTTCCCTCGTTTAAGGCATCGACGATCTGATACTCATCCATTCCACCAACCTCTCCGAGGACGGCTATTATCTTTACCGCAGGGTTTTGCTCAAATCTCAGTACGTGATCGATCAGCGTTGAACCAGGAAAACGATCCCCTCCGATTGCGATTCCCTCGTAGAGCCCGTCTGTATTTCTTGCGATGATATTGTACATCTCGTTCGACATCCCGCCTGACTTTGAGACAAAACCCACAGATCCAGGGCGATATAGCTTTGATTCAATGATATTCTCGATCGTTCCCGCGGTGTTTCCAATCTTGAATGCGCCTGCTTTGATCCCACCGACGGTCGCAGGACCTATTATCATCTTACC
Organism: Candidatus Syntropharchaeum sp.; assembly: GCA_026134025.1. GTDB lineage: Archaea > Halobacteriota > Syntropharchaeia > Syntropharchaeales > Syntropharchaeaceae > Syntropharchaeum. The sequence goes on along the minus strand of JAOQII010000021.1, from coordinate 22,826 downwards.
CTTGAGTTTAGCCTTTGCAATAATCTCTCGCGCCCTTCGTTCTGGAACGCCCTCTGCGATGATCGTGATTGTCCTGATGGTCTCTATATCAAGTGCCTCCATCGTCGTTGGATATGCGGAGCGGAAGGATGCAAAGTTAATGAGTACATCTGCATCAGGATGGTTTGATGCTGCTTCTTTGAGGTTTGGATAGATCGGTATCAGGATCTCACGGGTTCCAAAAAAAGCTTTATGAAGTCCACGTCTTCCGGGATTTACAACCGCTGCAACCGATGGTATCTCCCGTCTGCACACATAATCGAAATCAAGCATTCGTTGGATCGCGTTTGTCTGGAGACCGTATATTATTGATTTTGTATCTTCTGTAAACAATTCATAATCTGCCATATTCACGCCTCCAGTGCCAGCTTAACGATCTTTGTCATGTGCGTTTCGGGTCCAAAGACCTCTATCGGAACTCCAAGACTCTTTCCAAGCTCTTTCATGATCTTTAGTCCTTCTTTATAGTTTGGACCACCTCGTCGGACATAGATCTCGACATTTGTATCCTGAAGCCTCTCTTTATACTCTGTGAGCGCCTGAACGATCCCTGTAAAGGTCTTTGCGACATCTGTGAAGTTTGCGATCCCGCCCCCGATCAGAAGATACTTTTTCCTACCCTGTGGATCTTTCTTTCTCGTCATGAGGTCTAAAATGGTCTTTGCATAGACGTATGTCTCATCTGTTGTTGGGTTTCCGCTGTACTCGCCGTAGTTTGCAAGTTCACTCCCAAAACCAAGATCTGAGACCGTATCTGCGTAGATCACACTCGCTCCACCGCCTGCAACCATCGTCCAGATCCTTCCTTCTGGATTCAGGATTGTTAACTTCAGTGACGCCCCGCTCTTATCATCAAGTGATGTGATGAGTTCCTCTTCTTTTGATAGTATCCTCCCGAATGGGGCAGGGAACTCAACACTATCCCACTTCGATCCCACCTCAAATGCAGCCGTATCGTCGAGTTTTGCAACTGCATCAATCGGGATCACCGCCCCATCTTTCACAGTGAAGGGGTTTATCTCAAGGAATGCGAACCCCAGATCACAGAAGAGCTTGTACAGCGGCTCGATAAATGCTGCAACAATCTCACGATCCTTGAACTCAGGGAGTTTTTCAAGGACATTCACTTCATCTAAGCCCCCTATAACCGGAATCTCGATACTGAGCACCCTATCCCAATTCTCCTCGATCTCAACACCCCCCTCTGTTGAGAAGTGAATCACATCACGCTCCCGCTCTGTCCTTATCGCAAGATAATACTCCACATCATGTAAAACGTAAGGTTCAACCAGAAAATCTTTCAAAATCCCCTCTGTATCACCAACAACGACCTTTCGACCCATCATCTCCTGTATAAACATATCAGCTTCATCAAGTGTTGCATCGAGAAGCAAGAGATTGCTCTTACCACGCTTACCGAATAGCTGATCTGGCTTAATAGCAAGCTTACTCTCTTTAAGCCACTCATACCCCGGCTTTTTGGCATAATCTCCTATATTTTCACCCTCGCGTATCAAAATCTGCTTTGATGGTAGTTCGATCCTGTGATCTGAATACGTACCAATATTTTCTGCAATTAGTCTTTTTGCGGTATATTCTCGGATTCCTCTCTGTGCCATTCTCTCAAACCTCCAAAGTAAGAACACGACTCAAATTTTTAAAAGTTTCTTTTTTTGAACGCTTGATTCAATTTTACAATTTATAGCCAATAACCTAACATGTATTACCTCCAATAAATTTCGCCAGGATTTAACACCAGAACCAAGAACCATTATATTGTTACTGGCAACGATGACGTTCGACTGAGCATCCTCAAACCAGGTAATACGTCCCTGGAAAAGCCTCCATTATCGATATAAGTATCTTTTCATCATGGATGATGTTATACACCCTTTTTAAGATGTATTCACCCTTTTTGAGTCCAAATATACCGATGAGTTTCGCTGAAACGTCTTCCTTCTCGATCTTGACAAGTTCCCTTCGAAACTCGAGTCCGTGTAGCTTCATGATCCTGCCTATCGGAATATCAGCTCTCAGAAGATCGTCCCTGAACTCGTCTGTGAGCCGTGATATTGGCGTGAGTGAGAGGGCATAGAGAAGCGCCTCCCCTGAAAGACCATTTTTAAGCACCACTTCCCTGTAATTGACCGAAGATCCTACATCCACCCCGAGTTTTGCCGCGATCTCTTCTGTTGCCTGTATCGTCTCTTGAGTTAAGGTCTCAACCGCAACCGGATCTCCTGTGTAGATCTCAAGAAGAAGTGTCATCGAGCCATCGGTCAGGAGCATGAGCTTCTGCAGAAACGGCAGCGCCCCTAAAATCTCTGATCCTGCAATACCCTTTAGATCGATGAACCGCCACCCCCAACACTCCCAAGAATCATGAGAATTAGCCCAACACCCAGGGGAATCGTTAGGTTATCATCGACGATCTCCTGCGGTATTATTTCAATCAACATGCCGCAGAACGCTGCAATAATTGCAAACCTGGGCCCTAAAAGAAAGAGTAATCCGATAAAAGATGCACAAAAGAATGTAAGCGAACCTTCAATGCTCTTTTTGCCGATGAGCCTGTGTTTGCCCAGGTTCTTCCCCACAATCGTTGCAAAGCCATCACCAAGACCAAGCGTCAGGATAGCAGATGCAACTATAACGGGATCATGAATAATTAAAAGAAGTATCAAAAGGCTTGAAATAAACATTATAACGCCTTTCCCAGGTAATTTCATCATCGCACTCTCTCTTTCGCACGATTCGAGTATCCAGTCGATCACAGGTATATTAAAGCCCTTTTTAACCAGACAGGAGATTAAAAGCGTTGATACAAGCCCGATGACGGTTAGAATAATCAGAACTTCCCGCGTTAGGAGCAGGACAAGGTACGCGATAATGATGCCAGCTATGATATGAACCGATTTTCGCTTAATCTCTCTTGAGGGCATTAACCAATCGTGTACACGATCCGATTTAAGCATTCTCATTCTCACGTAATCTCGGCATCGAGAACGACGTGAAGAACCCCAGGTGCATACTTCTTAACCTTTCTGATCGTTTTGATCTCACACTCTCTCCCCAGCAATCCACATACAGCTTGAATTCTTGCAACTGGCCTTTTTGGGTAGAGCTTATCTGGAACCGCCTCATGGTAGTGGAGAATTCCACCCTCACGCTTTATAGCCTTTATCCCGTACTCAAGGTAGGCACTTCCATTCAGGTACCCCATTATAACTCTATCAGCAACTCCGGCAGGCGTTAAACGTGCACAATCGCCACAGATAGGGTCGATGATATCCTCAACATGATTCAATCGAATATTCTCAAGCAGATACCTGAAGGAGGTTGGGTTAAGTTCAATTGAAATGATTCTACAAGGTCTGGCATGTTTTGCCATCTGAATCGAGAAGTAGCCTATGCCTGCGAACATATCGACAACCACCTCTCCATATCCAAGTTTGGCGATACGCGTACGCTCTTTCAGGTTTCCTGGTGAAAATATAACTTTTGATGGATCAAGCTTGAAGACACACCTGTTCTCATGATGAAACGTCTCGCCAACCTTACCAGCGATGACCTCGATATCAGGCTCTCTCAGGTTTCCATAAACCCCCCGATCGACTGCAACACCTTTAACCCAGGGGAAAAGTGTGAGAAACGCACTCCCTATCTCCCCCCATCGATCTTCGCATCCTTCGATCCTGACGAGAAGCACATCACCGATTATCTGCCATCTTCTCGGTAGGGCGTCGAGTTCATCACTCGATAAAATACCCTCGAGTTCATTTCTCAAAGCGAGATATCCTCTGCGCATTAAGAAATATCAAAAAAAAAGTTTAAAATGAGAATAGGAATGAGTTTTATTCTTCCTCATCCCATGGGCCGTAATCTGAACCCATTCCGTTGCCTGCGTCGTAGTTGTCGTCGATAATCTTCTTCCTTCGCGCGACCTCTTCGTCACTACACGGTTCCCAGCAGACCTCAGCGATTCCTTCTTTCATTTCAAAGTATCGCTGACATGCATGTGAGCAGAAAATGTGCTCTCCATCATCAGCTTCTGTAATATATGGCTCCCATGGGATATCCATCGCACCCTCGATTTCGGTGCCATCAGGCGTAAACATACATACTTCACACTTAACCATTCTTCAAATACCTCCTGAACTTTGATTAGGAAACTAAAACTCATCTTCGGTTATACTATATAAAACCTCCGATCTGGTGCGGATTGATCGGGATGCCCATTGGTATTATTCATCCATATTATTTCGATAGCTATATATATCACCTTTATCTTACCCCCCATACACAATAAATTAATCATAAATGGAGGATTGATCATGAAACATGGAAGGAAGTTATTCATGGCCGTTTTGCTATTTGTATCGCTTGGAGCAGTTTTGACAGGAGTTGCCGCAGCTCAGGAAGGCGCATCACCCACAGCCTCGGTCGGTGGTATGGCTGCACTCGGTGCCGGACTCGCCATCGGTATCGCAGGGCTTGGCTCAGGTATAGGTGTCGGAACGAGTGGGGCAGCTGCGGTCGGTGCATCTGCTGAAAAACCTGAGATGTTTGGTAAGGCTATCATCTTTGTTGCGCTTGCTGAGGCAATCGCCATATATGGACTGCTGATCGCATTCCTGCTCTATACAAAGGTGCCGTAACGTGGAAGTTGTAAATCCTACAATGGCAGATGTCTGTGTGAAGGCGCTGCCATTTGCCCTTTTCATCTCTTTTTCCGTATTCGGTGCTATGATCCTTGGGTATATCATCGGCGCCTCCTTTGGTACGGTTGGAAGGGTCTTAGTTACAACTATCTTCACAATGGCTGGAATGATAGGCGGAATACTTGTAAGCCTCCGTATTACAACAAAATTGTATGGGGTGTAAAGATATGTCTGTTTCAGAGTATGCCTATATCAACGCAAAGGTTCACGTTAAGAAAGGGGATCTCATTGATCTAAAGCGAATGCGTTCACTGATAGAAGCGTCAACCACAAAAGAGATGATCTCGCTCTTGATAGACTCGGCATACAGAGAGGAACTATCCAGCCTGCCTCCTGATGCGACGGTAATGGATATAGAACGGGCGATCCTGGATAATATGGTGAAGACGTTCGTGGGTATCACGATGTCTGTTGGTACAGAGGGTGGACGCCTGCTCTGCATGGAACTTCTAAGACGGTTTGAGGTTGCAAACCTGAAAAGCATCCTCAGAGCGAAACTCGCCGGGGTGAGTGGGGAAGAACTTGTACTGATACCAGTTGAAAGACTCTTCAAGCGACGGCTCGGTAGGCTCATCGATCTTGCAAATATCGAGGAGATGATCCCGCTTCTTGAGGGGACGGTCTATAAGGAGATCCTCGAAGCAAACATGCAGGGCTTCAGGGAGACGCAAAAACCTTTTGTGCTTGAGTCCGCCCTTGATACCGAACTCTTCAGGAGTATATGGATGAGGGCGAAGAAGCTCGGAGGAACTGATAAAAGCAGTGCTATAAGGCTTCTTGGGGCGAGGTTTGATCTGATAAATATAATGACGATACTGCGTGGCAAGGCTGACGGAATCGATCTGAGCCAGCTTAGGGGTTACATCCTCCCATACGGGAAGCTGGACCCAGATTTAGTCAGGGATGCAATGATGGCTGATGATGTGAAGTCAACCCTTCAGGTACTATCAACAACCCCTTACGGCGATCTTCTCGCAGCGGCGGTATCGGAGTATGACGAGTTTGGACGGTTATCAGCCTTCGAGATGGCCCTTCAGCGTGGTATCCTGGAGGAGTCGAGAAGAATGATGATGGGTTATCCTTTCCAGATCGGAACTATTCTGGGATTCTTTGAGCTGAAAGAAGCAGAAGTGAAGAATTTGCGTGCCATTACAGTCTGTAAAGAGAACGGACTTGAACCGGAAGAGATCAGAAGATTTATTATATAAATTTAAAGGTGGAGTGATCCACCTCATGCAATCTTTTTACCAAAATCGGGAGCACCGACCGAGTAGACTTCCTCAACTTTTATCATCGCAACGCCGCTTATATCGAGGTTCAGAAGCTTCTTGACCGTATCCGCAAACTTATCAAAGATCGGTCCTGATGTCTCGAACCCTGTAAATGTACCCTTTACCTGATAGCCTTTCGGCGGCGGATTTGTGAAGGCAAGAAGTGCGGCTTTCTTTGTCTCCTCCAGATTTGCCTTCGTCTTCCCATGGAATATATCTGCAAATGCCACGGTCTCATCATCGATCGCTGCGATCGTGCCCTTTGCAGCGACATTTACCGTTCCATCTCCTGCAGCCGTTGCTATGACCTTGGACGCACCCGGATCATTGAAGAGATCTATAACCTCTTTTGGCATCTTTACCATTGAATCGCCTCATTTAATCTTCGTATCTCAGACTAATAAAGTTATCTCTTCATTTTTGAGTATGTAATATCCCAAAATAACTTTACACTCCAACAGGATTGCCATGTGAGAAAGCTATCGAGAAGGACATACATTTGGTACAGGTTTCCTGTTGAGAGAGTGATGTGGTCTGGAAGGAAGTGGTTGGATTGGAGTGAACGTGTAATATAAATTGGGATACTATACAGCTCACCAAAACTTATTTAGGTAAGGCAGGCGAGAGTATTTTAGAGGATAATGGTAAAAAACTTCATAGAAGAACTGGAAAAGCTTGAAGACAACGTCCTTGAGATGGGTAAGCTCTCGAAGGATACGATCAAGCTCAGTGTGAAAGCGCTTGTGAATCAGGATACGAGCCTTGCCGAGCAGGTTCTTGAAATCGGTGATGAAATCAACGCAATGGAACTTGCGATCGAGAACAAATGTATGAAACTTCTTGCGCTCCAGCAACCCATGGCAAGGGATCTAAGGATGATCGGAACCTGCATGAAGATAATAACAGATCTCGACAGGGTATCAGACCTTGCAGGAGATATCGCAGACATAGCAATCAAGACGGCAAACGAGCCATTTGTCAAGCCGCTCATCGACATCCCAAGGATGGCAGAGATCGTTGAGTCGATGCTTGATGATAGCCTGACCGCATTCAAGGATCGAAACGAAGAGCTTGCGATGACGATGGGTAAACGGGATGATATAATTGACGCACTTTATGATCAGATCCGGCGTGAACTCATAACCTTCATGATCGAGGATCCGAGAAAGATCGCAAACGCCTCGCACCTATCATTTGTAGCCCGTTATCTTGAGCGGATCGGTGATCACGCATGCAACATCGCGGGCAGGGTTGTGTACATGGTAACGGGAAAGCGGGTCAAGATTGAGTGACACCTATTTAAACAATGACGCAGGATTACATTTCGATGTTTAAAGACGACTTCCTGAAGCATACGCGCATCGCTATCACGTACAGGACTGATAAGCCTGTGATGGACGAACCCATCTTCATCGAGGGGTTGAGTGGGCTTGGAAATGTTGGAATGATCGCAGCAAGTCATCTGATAAGGAGTATCGGGGCAAAGAAACTTGCAGATGTCTATTCTCCTTATTTTATCAGACCTGGAATACCCATACCAGGAATCATGTACACAGATGGGGTGGCAGAGCTACCAAAGGATGAGATATACTATGATCTTGAGCAAAATCTTATAATAATTCTTGGATTCTACCAGGGGAGCACACCAAACTCCTATTTCAGGCTTGCAAATAGTATACTCGATTTCTGCGATGATTTTGGGGTAAAGCAGATATTCACGCTTGGGGGTTACGGTACAGGTCAATACCACGAAGCACCGGCGGTTCACGGAGTTGCGACAACGCATGAGCTTGTTGAACGCTTGAAGAAGTATGATGTCCTGGTTGAGAGCGGTCAAAAGGGACCAATAACTGGAATCTCAGGTCTACTGCTTGGAGTTGGGAAAGAGAGAGGGTTTGAGGGTATATGCCTTCTTGGAGAGACTTATGGCGAGTTTCCAGATCCAAAATCCGCAAAAGCGGTTCTCACAACACTCTGCAGGATTATTGGGGTAGATGTGGATACAGGTGAGCTTGATAAGGAGATTGAACTTTTGGAAGATGAGATCCAGAAACGAGCGATGATAATAAAAGATCAGATGGAAGAGAAAGCAAGAAGCGATGACCTGAGTTATATATGCTGACCATACCCATGCGCCGACCGGGATTCGAACCCGAGTTTGAGGCTTGGCAAGCCTCGGTGATAACCGCTACACTATCGGCGCAGATGATCTCTAATACCCCAAAGGGATATATAACCCTAACGATTGGAGGGTGGAGAGGGTTATGAAGATCGTTGTATCAATCGGTGGATCTGTACTTATAGAGAATACCGATCCTGAGAGGGTGGATGCGTTCGCATCGGTTTTAAAGGAGATCGCCCCAAATAATCGTATTTTCGTTGTTGTTGGTGGTGGTGAGACCGCACGAAAGTACATCAGCATCGGAAGGGCGCTCGGTGCAAATGAAGCCATCTGCGATCGGATCGGGATAGATGTAACGAGGCTAAATGCATACCTTTTAATCCTTGCACTCAGGGGTGCAGCGTATCCAGAGGTTCTCAGAACCTATCAGGATGCACTCGTTGCAGAAAGAGAGAAGAAAATTGTTGTGATGGGCGGTGTAAGCCCTGGTTATACAACAGACGCGGTATCTGCGATCCTTGCCGAGTATGTGGGGGCAGACCTTTTGATAAACGCAACATCGGTCGATGGGGTATACAGCAGTGACCCAAAAGTCAACCCCGAATCGAAGAGATACGAAGAGATGACAGCAGGTGAGCTTGTTGAGATCGTGATCAGGACAAAGCTTGATGCTGGTTCAACATCTGTGATCGACCCTGTTGGAGCGAAGGTGATCGAGCGATCAGGGATTAAGACGATCGTTCTTGATGGGAGAGAGCCATCGAATATCCTGAGAGCATTTCGTGGGGAGAAGATAGGGACGGTGATTCTGAAGGGTTGATCCTGTTACATCACGACCAGAAAGCTATATAAATCTATGAGATGGTTAAAAATACGATGCGATTCTTTAGAAAATGGCTCATCCAGGCTGAAGCAGACCTGAAGGCTGGAAGGGACAGTCTTGAGGCGGGTAACTATAACTGGTCATGTTTTCAGGCTCAGCAATCCGCAGAGAAAGCCCTGAAAGCGTTTCTATACTTTAAAGGATACACCTCGATAATGACACATTCAATCAAAGAACTCTTGAGAGAATGTGGAAAAATCGAGGAGGAGTTTGGAGCGTTAAGAAATGAAGCGAGATTTCTCGATATGTTCTATATTCCAACGAGATACCCGGATGGACTGGCAGGGGAACTTGCACCGGCTGAGTTCTATGAGAAGGAGGATGCCGCAAAATGCCTAAACTCTGCAGAGTTGATATTAAAGAAAGTAAAAAAGTCCTTGAAGATCTGAAGGAACTGGCAAAAGAGCTCAAAGATAGATTTGGCTGCGAGGTCTACCTCTTCGGCTCTTTTGCAAAGGGCGAAGTTCATGAGGGCAGTGACATAGATCTGATTATCGTCGGCGATTTTAAAGAAAGGTTCTTTGAGAGGATAGGTATCATACTTGAGATGACTGAACTCCCCGTAGAACCGCTCGTTTACACGAGAGAGGAGTTTGAAGCGATGAAGAAAGAGAACCCCTTCATCAGAGAGGTGCTCAAAGGTGCAAAGAGGCTTGCATGAATATCTCAATTATTCGTACAATATCCTGATGGCTCTGATTCGATCGTAACATTCACATTTCCCTTTGAGTGGCATCTGCCACACCCCATGCTATGTGGATGTATCGCCGCCTCATGACAGCCCATGCATATATCACCATTGAAGGTTCTTGCATAATTTGAGGCGATGTTATCGACAAAGCTTGATCCACTGTGTCCATTTCCCGGTTCTTGGTTATCATCTATCACTGCCTTCGTCTTCCCGCTGCCATGGCATGTTGCACATGTTAAAGCCTCAGCAGCATGGACACTGCTTGAGTTTGTATCTGCTGCGACATTTCCCAGGCTGTAGGTTGTATTATCCGATGGATGTTCATCCGCATATCCTATCACGTTGTGACACTTCAGGCAGTATGTGCTGTTGACCCATGTAGCTCTGTTTGCAGAAGGGATGTAATGGTATCTGTAATGCCCCCATGAGTTATCCGTATCCCAGCGACTGGCGTCGATCTCTACCGGTGCATGAGTCAGGTAGTCCTCATTTGAACCCCCATCTGTACCATTGACGAGCGCATCATAGATGTTTTTATGGCATCCTGTACAGTCTATACTGTTAAGGCTGACAAACTCATGCTTTGCCCCGTATTTGCTCCACTTAATATCGGAATTTCTTGTACCATTGTATGAAAAGCTCGTGAAGCTCCATGATGAAAGTGTATAATCAATGTTCCAGAAGTAGCTGTAGCTCAGACTGACTGTATAATCCGTATGACACGCGAGGCACGCCTCATTCTCACCAGGGCTTGTATCTGATGCGTTTGCATCAAGCACAAACCGCTTATGCGCCGAGTAATCACTCCCATACCCCGATTCGTTGAAGGCTTTAGCAGGAGGTGCAAATATGACGCTTCCTGTTGTGTTCTCAATCCATGTCCCGCTTCCTCCATGACAGTCCAGGCAACGGGGTGTGTATGCAGCGTGGGATTCATTTCCAGGGGTTGATCCTGCGGTATCCCCTGATGCAAATGTAATTCCTGTGCCGTTATATCTGTGACAGGCTTCACAGCTTAAGTCATCATGGATACTTGAGTTTGAAAGCTCACTATTCATTCTTGAATGGCATGCGGTGCAGTCGATCTGGTTTTCTGAATCAGATATAGCGGTAAAGGTATGCTGGCCTGCAAAGAGCGAGACCGTGTTTGTAGATGTGTAGAGAATAACCGATGTAACCGCTATGAGAAATACAATGAGCAAAATTTCCTTTTTCATCAGTTCTTCACCTCCACGTACGTTGTGTAGTTTGTAGGGGTGATATCACTCACGCTCCAGTACGAGGAGGTCTGAGTGTATGAGTTATTCACGGTAAATATGGCCCCGGTTGAGACGTTAAACTCCATACGAACCTGTTTTTCCGTATGACATGCGATGCACGCCTCATCTGCATCATTCATAAGTGAATCATTGATAGCATCGAGGACAAACTGTTTGTGTGCCGCTTTCTCGCCTGTGTCTTCGGGCCATCCCACACCAGGCTTGTGATAATAACCGCTGCGGTTGGCATAGTCCGTGAGCCCGAACCCCCCGGCTCTTATAATATAGATCCCCCATCCACACCTTGGAGGGGCATGGCAGTTTCTCGGTCCGTCAGGGTAACCTCCCCAGCCACAGGTTGCATACTCAGGATTGAAATAATGGTGTACCATCGTGCTTGTATTGAGTGGTTTACCATAGAAGTTCATGTCATGGCAGTCCATACAGCTCAAGGTTGCCACCGCTGCGTGGGTCTGATTCCCGGGTGTACTTCCGGTACCATCCCCGCTTGCATATATGATCTGGGTTCCATTGTTCTCACCGAATCCAGATATTCGGTGGCAGTGGGTGCAGGGATAGGTCTTGTGCGGTGCAAGCTTTGGATGAGCAGTCGCTTCCTGATACTCTGCTGCGATATCCCCATGGCACTTCTCACATGGTAGATCATTGCCCCCGCCTGAGAGATTATACCACGTATGCTCTCCTGCAAATAGCGAGACTGTCTGGGGCATCACAATAAGGACAACACCCACAAGCCCCATTGCAAGTAGCATGAGTTTGAGAAGTTTTGTATCGCCCATTACTTTATATTTTTCCGTATGACCTAATAAGCATTGCAGTAAAAGAAAGTTAGCTCACAGGTTTTAGTAAATTATTTATCATCAACGTTCTATAATTCCAGACTGATGAGCGAAACGAGACACAGATCCTACCTCAAGATTATCTGGAAGTTAACAAGGGCAGAGCATGGAATTATGTATGCTTTAGCGGTTGTGGTGGGCGCAGCTTTAGTCGGAGTTAGGATCACGGATTTACGAATCATACTCTTTGGATGTATTACCGCAATCCTGCTTGAGGCAGGGACGTTTGCCCTGAACGATTATTACGATTACGAGGTCGATAAAAAGAATAATCGGCTTGATAGACCACTCGTAACAGGAGAGATCACATTGCACGAAGTTTTAATCATCAGCGCATCATTAATCGCATTCGGGATGTTTTTTGCCCTGTTTTTAACGCTTCCCTGTACTATCCTCGCTTATCTTTCCGCGATTCTCGGCATCATCTATGATATCAGGCTCAAGGAGACCGGGATAGGCGGGAATGTTTATATCAGCCTAACGATGGCGGTGCCATTCATCTTCGGTGGTTTGCTCGTGAAACCGGAGGTTATTGACCCGATCCTGATCATACTCGCATCGATCGCATTCTTCATCGGGTTTGGGAGGGAAGTCATGAAAGGGATCGTTGATATCGAGGGTGATGCTATAAGGGATGTTTCAACGATCGCACGAAAATGGGGTATTTTACGGGCAAAACAGGTATCAACAGGACTCTATCTTCTTGGAGTATCAATAAGCCCACTACCATTTATTTTAAATCTCAACACCTCCTATTACATGAACCTTGCATACCTGATTCCGCTTCTTGTGACAGATCTTATACTTGTATATGTCGGTTTCAGGCTGATAGCTGCTGATAGCGTGGGAGTTAATCGGCTTCGATCTTTGACCCTGGTTGCACTCCTCATCGGGCTTGTTGCGTTTTTAACAGGCGCGATCATTCGGGTTCCTTTGAAATTCTAAAAAAAACAAATCAGATCTCATCCCGCAACTCAGCAATAGTTGCAACCCGTTCAGCAAATGCGTTGTGCCGGTGGATGCTCTCCTCGTTTGTCTGCATTATCGTGATGACTGAATCATCTGGGAGATTCGTCAACCGCTCAACGACGAGCTTTGCCATTGCCCTCACACAGTCCTCGACAAATTTTGGCCTGCGGTGAGCATCCTCAACGATCGATGCTTCATCCACCCGTTTCAAGAGTTCAAATATCCGTGAACTCATTGATTCCTCGATTATATCGATGATCTCATCGAGTGATACATCCACACCATCCGAGACCTCGATCGAGATCTTGCCTCGCCCCCGCTGATTGTGTGTCGCCATTGGAACGTTCCTGAGGAAAGTTGCGATCTTATCTCCACTCAGACCGAGTCTTAGAAGCTCATCCGAAGCCCTTTCCCGCATGATCTCCTGAGCGCATGGACAGGTCGTCATGCCTACAACCTCTGCGCCGATACGCCGCCTGAGATTTGTTCCGTTCTCCCTTGTTGCCGTTGCGTCAGCAAAAATATCCACTATCTCCTGACACTGGACGTCGGTGACAGGGGTCTTTCGCTTTATAATATACTCTGACTGCATCTGGACCTCTGCCCTTGATGCGTACTCATGCCGATCCAGGAGTTTTCTCGCAACAGCACTGCATAGCTCTTCTATCTCATAAACTGGAGCTTCTATCGCCTCTTCAAGTACCTCATCGATCGCCTCGAAGTTTCTGGACAAGTTTGCACCCTTTATGTTTTTGGGAAGGTCCACAAAGATATTGAAAGTCGATATAAGGATGATCGGACGCTTTTCGCCTCTTGAAACCTCCACAAGCTTCTTCACATTGGTAACACCGACTCGCGTGAGATTTATCTGTATATCAGGGTGGTTTGCCTGGATATCTGGTAGCGCCATCAGAAAGACCTTAATGGAGCACTTTAAAAGTGTATCTATTTTATGTGTTATGCCATCATGTCACAACCGCAGATCCTGTCCTGCTCCTATTGCGTTCTCCAAGCTTACTCCATGCATCGAGGTTGATCCATCGCATAACCTTCTCAGGGTTGGTCTGGAAGTCATGTATGACCTTTGTGATGGTCTCAAAATCTCTGATATCCTTGTTGAGCATGAACTCGAGTACGATCCTTCGCTTATTCAGCTCCTCTTCAACTTTTTCAGCACTCCAGCCTCTGAACTTTCCTATGGCATCTGTGACGAACGAATTACCTGAACGATAGCTCTCATCGAGTACCGAATCCCATCTAAAGACGTTTGTCGTCTTGATGTTCCGTGTCGATGTGTCTATTCCGATGATCTCTGTGAGCATCAAGTTTCTTCTGACACGCTCCTCATTCACGAATGTTTGAGCCTGGATTGATATAATATCAAGCGCATCCAGCATCCCCCTCGGGACGTTAATCGGCGGACTTTCAAGTCGTCTTATCGCAGTTTCCACAGAATCAGCATGCATTGTGGAGAATGTTGTATGGCCTGTTGACATTGCCTGAAAGAGTGTGAGCGCTTCCTCACCCCGAACTTCACCAACAAGCAGATATTCGGGTCGCTGCCTGAGCGCAGACTTGAGGAGTTTGTACATGTCAATATCATCGGTCGTACCAGATGCAGAGACACGGGTGACATCGGCGATCCAGTTTGGGTGAGGAAGCCGTATCTCCCTTGTATCTTCGAGTGTCACGATCTTTGCCTTGTAGGGTATGAAGAGCGAGACGGCGTTGAGTGACGTTGTCTTACCAGATGCTGTCCCACCAACAAAGAGCAGACTCTTAGCATTTTCAACCGCAAGCCAGAGGTATGCCAGCGCTTCTGGCGAGAACGTCTTCCACGCTATTAGATCGATCGGGGTTGTGGGCATCTCGTTGAACTTTCTGATCGTGAATGTGCTCCCATGTTTCGTGATATCTTCTCCAAATGTGAGCTGTATCCTGCTGCCATCTGGCATCGTGGCATGAATCAGGGGGTCTCGTTTTGAGATGTGCTTCCCTCCCTTCTGTGTGAAGACCTGAACAAACTCATCGAGTTCACGTTTCTCAAAGACCACATTCGTCTCGATGTCACGGTAGCGTTTGTGGTAGACATAGATCGGTTTCTCCCACCCATTGCACGATATATCCTCAATATAGGGATCTTTCATGATTGACGTGAGTTTCCCGAACTTGAGATAATCCCGCAAGATATAATACTCAATCTTGAAGAAGAGGATGGGCTCTATCTCAACGATGTAGTTTGAGACCGACTCCCTTATAAGATGTTTCAGAAGATCTTCTTTCTTCACACCTTTGAGTGATGCATCGAGGAGTTTCGTATGTATTATCTCTCGTATATCTCGAAACAGTATCTTCTCATAAGACGATAGCTCTGGTTCTGTTACATGGTAGTAGTAGTCATCATGTTCCCGCCTCAAGATCGTCACGTGTGAGTATGGTTCTTCGAGCCAGTAACGGTCAACCTGCTCCAGATCTTCAAAATTAGGCTCTTCGAAGAGATACCCATGCTCAGATGGGCTGTACTCACCAAAATCTGCTGGATTACTGCCTTTCAGTAGTAACGCTTTGAGCCTGCCAAGTCCCAACTTATTCCCCCCACAGGTACAAGTTTCTATCTATATTTTTATCCACCTTTTATTCTTTTTGAGGATGTATAAATGTATACCCTCCAACTCTCACGCGTTTTTAGTTAACCTTTTCAATCATTAACCCCGATGATGGTATGAATATGTTCGTCGGAGTTGATCATGGGACGCGTGCGATTCGCTTTGCATCAGAACTGAAGGAGTTTGAACTGAGGCGAGATAGGGCGATCAAGCTTTCACCTCGTGAGATCATCGAGGAGATTGAGAAGAACCTTGAGATCCATGCCAGTGATATAGAGCTTCTCGGGATGTCATACTCGATGGGGGATGCGATCTCAAAGATCACCCCGATTAAAGAGGTTGAAGGTAGAGGCGTGAAAGAAGGTAACGGATCTGGAACACGTATCGGCGGCGGTACAAAGGTATTTGATGCGATACAAGCCTCTTCAATCCCTGCAATCCTCATTCCAGGCATCCATCGGGGGAATGTTGGCGATCCGAGAATGAATATCTTCTCTCATGGAGCAAGTCCTGAAAAGCTCGGGGTCTGTTATCACATCTATCTCAAGGGCTATGAAAGCTTTATCGTCTCTGATGTAAGCTCAAATACGGTGACAGTGGGTGTTGCAGAGGGTGAGATCGTTGGAGCACTTGATGCCTGTCTCTTTGCGCCAGGGGCGCTTCAGGGACCGCTGGATCTTGAGATGATCCGGGAGGTGGATGGTGGATCGCGCAGTGCGGATGATGCCTTTTCAAAGGGCGGGATCATCCACAGGGTCAAGAACCTGGATGGTGTGACGCCGAAGTCTGCACTTGCACTCTTCGTCTCGATGGAGATCGCTGCGATGGCGGTCCTTCTAAAAGATCATGGGTTTGAGTTTAAGGATCTCGATATATTCCTGACAGGAACCATCGGGTGTGATGAGATTTTCAGGGCAAATATTGAGAACTTACTCGCGTGTGATCCGATTACGGTTGATAAATGGACGGCAGCAAAAGGCTGTTGTGAGATCGCAAAAGCGGTCTTTGAAGGTGAACGTGAGATTCTGGGGGTCGGTGTGGAATCAACAAGATCTCTGATGATCCATGATTAAATAGAAAAGAATATATAAAGTATGATGGAAGGAAAGATGAAAGATCATAATTTGCTGTGAAATCAGGTTAATTGGAATTACAGGAGGAGTTCATACGGTTGTAGAGTCACTCAGATCCATAAAGGATGCGGAGGAGAAAGCAGAAGAGCGAATTGAAGATGCAAAAGTTGAAGCTGCTGCGATAGTTGAGAACGCTGGAAAAGAGGCGAAGGAGATCATTCTTAAGGTCGAGGAGGAAACACGTGGTAGCGTAAGGTCGATGATCGATGAATCTGTAAACGAGGCGAATGTCGAGGCGAGAGGTATTCTTGAAAGCGCAAAGAAAGAGGTTGAAGAGTTGAAATCTGCTGCCACATCTCGGGTTGAGAGTGCCACTGAATCAGTTGTTGCGAAACTGCTGGGAGTGAGATGAGATGGGCGCTGATGAAATTATAAAAAAGATTGATGAACGTGCGAGTGCAGAGGTCGATAAGATAATCCAGGATGCGAACACCCGTCGTGAAAAGATCCTCGATGAGGCAAGAAGAGAGGCAGAACATAAGAAACAGGTGATACTTGAGCGAGGTGAGAAGGAAGCAATCCTCGAGAAGCAACGAATCCTTGCGGATGCAAAATTAAAAGCGCGAAGACTCAGATGGGATGCACAGGAGGATCTGGTAAGTCAGGTTCTTGATGCAGCAAGGAATAAAGTCAGTAAGGTGAGAGATGATCCAAAGTATGGTGACATCCTGAAAGTATTGATCCAGGAGGCAGCATCGAGCATCGGAGAGGATGAACTTGAGGTTCTTTTAGCTGATGGTGATTCTGTTGACCTTGAACAGATCTCAGGTGAGCTTGGTATCAAACTTTCACTCTCGGATAAGAAGATAAGCGGGATGGGCGGCGTCATCGTTCGCACCCGAGATGGAAGGATTGAAGTAGATAACACCTTTGAAAGAAGAATGGAGCGTTTCACAGAGCTTTTAAGGACAGAGATAACCGCCACTCTCTTTGGAGGTGTGTGAACTTGGATATAGCCGTGATCGCAGATCCTGATACTGCCACAGGTTTCAGACTGGCGGGCGTGACTCGAACGTGGGATGTGAGCGATCCAGCGGATGCGTTACCGATCTTAGATGAGCTATTCTCGGATGAAGCATGTGGGATCATTATCACTACAGAGCGCATCGCTGATAATATTCGCGAAAGAATCGATGAGATCAACGAGAAGAAGAAAGGGATAACACCGATCATCGTTGAAGTTCCTGATAAGCAGGGAGCGATGGTGCGGGAGATCGATCCGCTTCGTGAATTAATCAAGAAAGCAATTGGAGTTGAGATGTAATGAGCAAAAATAGTATTATTTCAAAGATTTCGGGACCCCTTGTGATCGCAGATAAGATCAGAGGGTGCGAGATGTACGAGCTGGTCAAGGTCGGCGAGGAAGGGCTGATGGGAGAAACGATCCGACTTGACGGGGACCTTGCCTACATTCAGGTGTATGAGGATACAACAGGACTCAAACCCGGTGAACCTGTTATTCGAACCGGTGCTCCTCTATCTGCAACACTTGGGCCAGGGATCATAACAAACTTCTACGATGGTATACAGCGACCGCTTGATGAGATCAGAAAGCGTGCAGGTGACTACATAACCAGGGGTGTTGAGGTACCAGCACTTGATGAGACGGTGCAGTGGGAGTTTA
Organism: Candidatus Syntropharchaeum sp.; assembly: GCA_026134025.1. Taxonomy (GTDB): domain Archaea; phylum Halobacteriota; class Syntropharchaeia; order Syntropharchaeales; family Syntropharchaeaceae; genus Syntropharchaeum. The sequence goes on along the minus strand of JAOQII010000021.1, from coordinate 4,648 downwards.
CACCAACGGCTGAAGAAGGCAAGACTCTTGAGGGCGGGGATGTACTTGGAACAGTACCAGAGTCAAAGGTCATCACACACAAGATCATGGTGCCACCAGGTATGAGTGGAAAACTCATCAAGATCAATGGCGGTAAAAAGACGATTCTGGACACAATCGCCGTAATCGAGACCGATACTGGTACAGAAGAACTCACGATGGTGCAGAAATGGCCTGTTCGAATTGGAAGACCCTATGCCAAGAAGCTTGATGCCGAGGTACCGCTTCTGACAGGACAGCGGATCTATGATACATTCTTCCCGATGGCAAAGGGCGGTGCAGGCGCAATTCCAGGTGGGTTTGGAACTGGAAAGACTGTCTCACAGCATCAGCTTGCAAAGTGGTCTGATGCACAGGTCGTCGTCTATGTGGGCTGTGGTGAGCGTGGAAACGAGATGACAGAGGTGCTTGATACGTTCCCGGAACTGGACGACCCAACAACAGGCGAGAAGCTGATGGAGCGATCGGTCCTGATTGCAAACACATCCAACATGCCTGTTGCAGCCCGTGAAGCATCGATCTATACCGGTATTACGCTTGCTGAGTACTACAGAGATATGGGATACGATGTATCGATGATGGCTGACTCAACCTCTCGCTGGGCCGAGGCACTTCGTGAGGTCTCAGGCAGGCTTGAGGAGATGCCTGGTGAGGAAGGTTATCCAGCATACCTTGCAACCCGTCTTGCTGACTTCTACGAGCGAACGGGCAGAGTGGATGTGCTTGGATCAAGGGATGAGCAGGGATCAGTATCTGCGGTGGGTGCAGTATCGCCACCAGGTGGTGATCTTTCAGAGCCTGTATCACAGAATACACTCCGTGTTGTCAGCGTATTCTGGGCACTCGACTCAACGCTTGCTGATAGAAGACATTTCCCGGCGATAAACTGGTTAAGGAGCTACACGCTCTACCAGGATACACTCACACCATGGTTTGAAAAGAACGCTCCTCCAGGATTTATGGATCAGCGAAACAAGATGATGATGATTCTTCAGAAGGAATCAGAGCTTCAGGAGATCGTACAGCTTGTTGGCGCGGATGCGCTTCCAGAGCGTGAGCGGGTACTTTTAGATATCGCAAGGATGATAAGAGAGGACTTCCTCCAGCAGAACGCATATCATGAGATTGATTCATACTGTTCGCTGGAGAAGCAATATTACATGGCAAATGCGATCCTGAAGTTCTATGAGAAGGCTGATGAGGCCCTTGATGCAGGCATCGGTATTGCCAAGATTGAAACGGTTCCGGTAAAGGATGAGATCGCGAGAATGAAGTATGTGCCAGGTGATGAGTTCAGAGCCCAGCATGAGGCGATCCTGAAGCACATGGATGAACAGTTTGCCAAACTGGAGGCATAGAAATGGCATCAGCAGATATTACAACCCGTGAATACACGGCTGTCACCGAGGTTGCAGGTCCGCTCATCGTGGTTGAGGGTGTTGAGGGCGTTGCTTATGGAGAAGTTGTGAATATCAACATCCCATCAGGTGAGACCCGGATGGGGCAGGTACTTGAGGCACGAGCAGGTGTCGCCGTCGTACAGGTCTTTGAGGGAACACGTGGGATCGATACTGACTTGACAAAGGTCAGGTTTACAGGGGATATCATGCGAATCGGGGTATCGAAAGAGATGGTTGGCAGGTTCTTTGACGGGCTTGGGCGACCGATCGACGGTGCACCACCGATCATCCCTGAAAAAAAGCTCGATATCAACGGTGCTGCGATAAATCCGACATCAAGGGCGTTTCCGAACGAGTTTATCCAGACGGGAATCTCAACGATCGATGGAATGAATACACTCGTTCGAGGGCAGAAGCTTCCAATCTTCTCGGGATCAGGGCTGCCACATAACGATCTTGCAGCTCAGATCGCGCGCCAGGCAAAGGTGCTTGGTTCAGAAGAGCCTTTCTCGGTTATATTTGCAGCAATGGGTATCACACATGAGGATGCAGCCTTCTTTATGCATGACTTTGAGCGAACCGGTGCACTTGAGCGGATCGTTGCATTCATGAACCTTGCAGATGACCCGGCCATAGAGCGGATCATCACACCCCGTATGGCACTTACAACTGCTGAGTATCTCGCGTATGAGTGTGATATGCACATCCTTGTTATCCTGACAGATATGACAAACTACTGCGAGGCATTGCGAGAGATCTCAGCCGCTCGTGAAGAAGTCCCTGGAAGGCGTGGCTATCCTGGTTACATGTACACCGATCTCTCAACGATTTATGAACGAGCAGGAAGAATCAGAGGTAGGAAGGGATCGATCACGCAGATTCCAGTGCTCTCGATGCCTGATGATGACATCACACATCCAATCCCTGATCTCACAGGCTATATTACCGAGGGGCAGTTTGTACAGTCAAGAGCACTCCACCGAAAAGGGATATATCCACCAGTGGACGTCCTGCCATCACTCTCAAGGCTGATGGATGAGGGCATCGGTCCTGAGCGAACGCGGGAGGATCACGCGGGTGTTGCAAACCAGCTCTATGCAGCGTATGCTGAGGGCAGAGATATGCGAGATCTGGTTGCAGTTGTTGGTGAGGAAGCACTCACCGAACGTGATCGAAAGTACCTCGAGTTTGCGGACCGATACGAGCGGGAGTTCGTGACGCAGAGTGCCGATGAGGATAGAACAATCTTTCAGACACTTGATCTTGGCTGGGAACTTCTTGCAACACTGCCAGAGGGTGAACTGAAGCGTATCGATGAGCATATCATCAAGAAATACCATCCAAAATACAGATCCTGAGATGGTATCGGCGAGGTAAAAAATGGCAGATATTATCGAAGGTATCAGCCCGACACGGATGGAGCTTCTAAAGCTTTCAAGACGGGTTACGCTTGCAGAGAAAGGGCACCAGCTCCTCAAAGAGAAACGGGATGCACTTGTTGCTGAGTTTCTTGATATTGTTGGTGACGTGCGCAAAGAGAAGAGTGAGGTTGAGAAGAACCTTGAGGTCGCATTCAATGATCTTATGGTAGCCCAGGCGATGATCGGGGTTGATAATGTGCATGGGATCTCGCTCACAACCTCGGAGGAGATCTCGGTTGATATTGGGACCCGAAACATCATGGGTGTGAAGGTCCCCCTCATCGAGGCTGAGAGTGTGAAACGAAGTTCTATCGAGCGAGGTTATACTTTCACAGATACAACCTCTGCTGTTGATACCTGTGCAAAACACTTTGAAGAAGCACTTGATACAATCATAAAGCTTGCAGAGGTTGAGGAAACCGTCAAGAAGCTTGCGATAGAGGTTGAGAAGACGAAGCGAAGGGTTAATGCACTCGAATATATTGTTGTGCCAAGGCTCATTGCCACACGGAAGTACATCCGTATGCGACTTGAGGAGATGGAGCGAGAGAACTTCTCCAGACTCAAGAAGATCAAGGCAGCGCTTGAGGCGAAGGGGTAAAACCCTTTTTTATTTTTATTATTTAATTTTAATCGAATGGATCAGATCACTCTACCGTAATACGCCATAAATAGCATCGCAACCGTTAGAAGCGAAAAATAAAAGAATGCCCTCTCCCGTTCAGATCCTGTGGGGATTGATTTTATCGAGTCTGCAATTATATGTGAGAGGTAGCCAAGAGTGAATGCAAAGAGAAGTGCAAGATCCAGACGGTTGAGTGTATACCATATCAGAACGCCCAGAAGAAGCGTTGAAAGAAGAGCTGCAGGCACGGTATGGAGAAAACCCCTGTGAGATGTAAATAACCTCAGGATCGATGAACCACTTTTTGTAAGGATGTTTCTATTTGATATGAAGGATCGTCTGGTATCGATATCTGGGATGACCGCTCCCAGCATTAGAAGCGCATAATCAACTGGCGATGGGCTTACAGGAAGCCCGAGCACGAGAAGTCCAAGATAAAGCATTAGCCCAAATAAAATATGTGTTAGGTAGATCATGCCAGTCCCGACACACAAGCGGTTTTGCAATCGTAAAATAACTTGATGGGTGGGGCAAAACCGAGGCGTATTCGACGGTTTGTCTGGTGCGACAGCATCCCATTCAACCCACTTATTAAAGAAAATGTGATATAGAGCTTGTAATAGATTAGAAGCATGATTAGATGATCTATAAGTTCCAGTTCAAATTTTCTACCCTGACCTATTGCATTTTTCCTGTCAGGTCCTGTAAGCCTTTTGATCTCGTATTCTTTGTACCTATTCTCGATCGCCTGGTATAACTGATTGAATTCATCGATCGTCAGACCTGTAAACCTCCTGAAGAGATACGGTTTCCTGGATAAGGTATTGTAAGAAATCAATTCAACCATCCCTGTTTCAGAAATAGTCTGGGAATATATAAAAGGAGATAGGATAGTAGATAAAGTTTTGCAAGAGACTATAAATGAATGAATATATATAAACAGTTTTTATTATACCGATCAGAACAAGTTACTTATCTGCATACCTATAGTTTTATTAGCAATAACGAAAGATTTAAAGTCAACAACTCATCAACAACTCAGTTACCGAGATGCGATCGGTACGTTTGGACTGATATGAGTTGATCGGAGGCCTATCAATGCCAGAAAAAGAGGATTTCATCAAAGTCGAGGATCTGCGCGTCTACATGGGTGGAGTGGCAGT